>CAZJJT010000161.1:0-8878 GCA_964546395.1 uncultured Fibrobacterota bacterium | reverse complement strand
GTTCGAGCGGTTGAGATGCTCGATAATCGCGCGGGTGCCCTGGGAGCCGTCAACCGTTGAGCCGGCAAACGCCAGTTCGGCCCCCTGCTCGTGCAGCAGGCGAGCGGCAGTGCGCTGGGCCTTGTCCATGTCACGCGGATCGGTGTGGATCACCCAGGTCGGCTTGAACGCCAGCACGAACCCGAGTGTCTGGTTCTCGTACAGACGGTCCTGGGAATGGAACGTATCGGCGTAGAACTGCGGCACGGTTGTAGCAGCGCAGGAGAGAAGCAACACCGCCGCAGCGAACAGGAGACAGGGGATGAGTGCTCGCTTCGAAGTCACTGGCGCGCACGCCTTCCACTGCAGCTCTGCCTGCCCACTCTATCTGGCCCTTCTGTCGCTCACCCGCTCAATCCCTGCCCCCAGGGCGTTCAGCCGCTCGTCGATTCGTTCGTACCCGCGGTCGATCTGCTCGACATTGTGGATCGTGCTGGGGCCCTCGGCGGCAAGGGCAGCGATAAGCAGGGTCATGCCGGCGCGGATGTCCGGTGAAGACACGGTGGCGCCGTACAACTGCGACGGGCCGGTGACCACGGCGCGGTGCGGGTCGCACAGCACTATCTGCGCCCCCATGGTAAGCAGCCAGTCGACGAAGTACAGCCGCGACTCGAACATCTTCTCGAATATCAGGCACGAGCCTTCGCTCTGCGTGGCGGTCACCAGCGCAATCGGCATGAGGTCGGCCGGGAACGCGGGCCAGGGCCCGGTGTGGATCTGCGGAATCGCGTTGCCGAGATCGCGACGAACTCGCAGCACCTGGTTGCCCGGTACCCTGATTGCGCGTGCCCGCTCGTTCGGCGCAACCGTCACCCCCAACCGCTCGAACTGGTACAGCGCCATGCGCATCGGCCGCACATCGACGTTGGTGATCGTGACTTCCGAGCCGGTGGTTGCCGCAAGCCCAATCATCGAGCCTGCCTCGATATGGTCGCTGCCGAGTTCGTGCGTTACCGCGCTGAACGTGTCGGTCCCCTGCACGGTCAGCATGTTGGAACCGATGCCTTCGACACGTACCCCCATCGCCACGAGCATCCGGCACAGCCCCTGCACGTGGGGCTCGGAAGCCGCGTTCTCGATGACAGTGGTGCCCCGGGCGCCACTCGCCGCGATGAGCGCGTTCTCGGTGGCGGTCACCGACGCTTCATCGAGGAATATCTCCGCCCCCGTGAGCCCGTTGGGTGCTTCGATATCAAACAGCGTCACCCCACCCTCGTGCGCGTTGCGTTCCATCGTGACACTCGCCCCAAGCGTCTCGAACACGCGGAAATGCGTATCGAGCCTGCGCCGTCCGATCCTGTCGCCGCCAGGCTGTGGCACCACGGCCTTGCCGGTGCGCGCCAGTAGTGCCGAGGCCAGTACCACCGAACCGCGGTTGGAGGCGGAAAGCGTGGGGGGAAGAGCGCTGGTGGCGAGACCCTCGGCCCGGATCGCCACCTTCCCATCCACCAGTTCGCTCACCTGCGCGCCAAGCGTACGGGCAATCTCCAGCATCGCGCGCACATCACCGATATTCGGCACATTGTGCAGCTGCACCTCATCGCTGCACAGCAACGCGGCGGATATGGCCGGGAACGCTTCGTTCTTGTTGCCACTCACCCGGAACGAGCCCGAGAGTCGCGCGTTCCCTGCTACAACGAAACTGCCCATTGCGTCCCTTCCTGTGGGTGGAGAGCTCAGGTGTCAGCGAGTGTCACCGGGTATCCAAACTACATCCTGATGTGGTCGGGACGGAACGCCACTCGCGCGGGGGGAAGCCGGACCAACGGTGCGCCGGGGATGGGGGCCGCGCGGTGGCCGGCCGAAGCCTACCAGCGAATACATAACTATATATCCATCAAATGGTTACAGATACAGCACCGGGCACACAGCATCGATTTAGGTGATGCGCGTCCGAGCAACTTTGTATATATTGCCTTGGCGGCAGGCAATCGAAAGGAAACGTGCTCTGCCCTGTCTGGATAACCCAGCTTTTTGTCTCTCAAACCCCTGACTCAGGGAATTCCGCTTTGGCTGATGAGTCAATGCCGCTTTCGGGCGGACGACGAGCCAGTCAAGGGAACTACCAGCGTTCCTCAAAGCGAGCTCAAAGAGATGGGCCAGGCAGGGGCAGAGCCCCTTCCGCTTCTACCCCCCCAGCAGGTCCCGCACGTGCTTGGGCATCAGGAATGCCCCCTGGTGCGCTTCACGGCTGTAGCACCGGCAGGCCCCGGCAAGGGCCTCGTAGCGCTTCTCATCAAACGCCTCGAGGGTCCCGGTCTGCTGCGAAGCGACCACGAACGAGCACAGGCATTCGGGGAATGAGGGGATTGCGGCGAGGTAGGTCCGCTGCTCGGCAAAGACATCCGCCAGGTCGCGCTGTGTCGAGCGGACGTAGTCGGCGCGCAGCGTGGGCGAGTCGGTCTGGAACACAGCGACACCGCCCGGGTTGAGCTTCTCGCTCACCAGCGAGTAGAACGGTCCCGAGGTAATCGACTGCACCGGCCCGCCCGGGTCGAATGAGTCGACCACGATGATGTCGAAGCTGCCCGTGCACTTCTCCAGGTACCGACACCCGTCCTCGATTACCAGCTCGGTGCGCGGGTCCTTGAACGGCGTGTGCAGTGACGGGAAATGCTTCTGTATGGCTTTCACCACCAGCTTGTCGATTTCCACAACAGTCACCTGTGTGACCCCCGCATGCTTCAGCACCTCTCGCGCCGCCCCGCCGTCACCGCCCCCTATCACGCACACCCGCTTGGGGTTGGGATGCATCAGCATGGCCGGATGCACGATCATCTCGTCGTAGATGAACTCGTCCTTCTCGGTGAGCACCACGCTGCCCGCGAGCATGAGAATCCGCCCGAAACCGTACGTGTCGAACACTTCGACCTTCTGAAACGGGCTCGACTCGCAGTACACCGAGTGCTTCACCTTGAACGTCATGCCCGACAACCCATTCACCAGATTGTTGATCCAGATCGAGGAGTCACTTACCAGAGACTGCAGCACACCTGGCGCGTTCATTCGAATGCCTCCTGCCGTTGCACCGCTACCGCACCAGCACGACTTTCGCCAGCGGAATCCCGTTGAACGTGCTCGAACTCGCGGTGGTATACGCCCCCATCGAGTCGAACAGCAGCACGTCCCCGATCTCCAGCTCGGGCAGCGGTATGTTTTCGTACACGATATCGGTGGAATCGCACGTGGGACCGGCCAGCGTCGAGGTAAACCGCGGCCCCGGCTTCGACACGTGCATCGGGTATTCTACGTGGTCGTACACCATGCCCGAGAAACTCCCGTAGAGCCCCTCGTCCAGGTAGTACCACCGCACCCCGTCACGAACCGATTTGCCGATGACACGCGTGGCGAGCGTCATGGTGCGGCCGCAGAGGTAGCGGCCGGGCTCGGCAATCACGCGGTAGTTGGCGAAGTAGCGTTCGAGGTACTCGTTGATAGGCTGGCAAAACTGGGTGATTGCCTGGACCGGAGAGACGTAGTCGACCGGGAAACCGCCGCCGATATCGATCGTGCGGATCTCGATGCCCTCCAGCGCCGCCATCCGGCAGATATCCCGGCAGTACTCGAGCGCCTCGATGTACTTGAGCACGTTCTCGTTCTGCGAACCCGCGTGGAAACAGATGCCCTCCACCGAAAGCCCCATCCCGTTCGCCTCGCGCACCAGGTCGATGGCGCTTGCGGGGGGCACACCGAACTTGTGCGACAGGTTCACCAGCGCCTGGGGGTTCTGTATGCTGAGCCGGATAAGCACACGGAGGCGGTCCTTGTACGGGACCAGCTTGCGCAGTTCCCACACGTTGTCGGCGACAAACGTGTCGACCCCGAACTCGAGCGCGTACCGGATATCGCCGTCCTGTTTCACCGGGTGCGTGTGCAGGCACTCATCGCCCGTGATCCCCGCCTCCCGTGCCATGTCGATTTCGCCGTTGGTACAAATATCGAATCGGCACCCCTCGCTCTTCGCGACCCGCAGGATATCGGGGTGGGGATTGGCTTTCACCGCGTAGTAGAGCGCGACACCAGGCAGTGAAGACGCCAGCGAACGACAGGCCTGCCGGACCCGGCCCTCGGAGAGGAACAGTACCGGCGTGCCATGCTGTGCGGCGAGTTTCAGAGCGCGTTGGTTGTTCATGGCGGCACCGCTCAGCGTCTGGACGAGTGGATGTTGTCGGAGAATGCCGGCCGACGGTCGGTGATGACCCGGCCCGGCCCACGGTACACGTCCTCGAGATACGGGTATACCACCTGCATCGCGTGGTGCGTCGCCCCCGTGTAGACTTTCAGGCCCCTGATCCCCGAGGCCCTCAGTCGGCGCTCGACTGCCCCCTGCGTCTTCATGCGGATATTCACCGTGTCCGAACACACCATCACCGACCACAGCACGGCGTACATCTGTACGTACAGGTACAACGGGCACACGTGCGCGAACACCGCTTTCAGTGTCTTGCGCACGCAGTTGTGCGCCACCGGCCGGACCACGGGCGATTCCCCGTGCATGACAAAGACCCCGCGGCGGTCACGAAACGCGCGTTTCACCGCGGTGAAAAACTCCTTGGTGTAGAGCATTTTGGAGGGCCCGAACGGGTCGGTCATGTCCATAATCACCACGTCGAAACGCCCGGTGTTACGCCCGACGAACTCCCGCCCGTCGCCGATTACCAGGTCCACCCGCGGGTCGCGGAACGCACCCCGGTTGATCCCCCGCAGGTAGCGTGCGGAGAATTCCACCACTTCGGCGTCAAGTTCCACCAGCGACACGCGGCGCACCCCCCGGTACTTCAGCACTTCACGCAGCACCCCGCCGTCGCCGCCCCCTATCACGAGCACGTCACGCGGCCGCGGGTGACAGCACATGGCGGGGTGCACCATGGGTTCGTGGTACAGGTAGTCGTTCTTCGAGACCACCTGCGTGATATTGTCGAGCAGGAGCGTGGGCCCGAACTCATCGCTGTCGACCACGTCAATACGCTGGTGCTTCGAGCGGCCGCGGAACAGCCGGCGCCGGGCGGTGTAGAAAAACCCGAACCCGTCGTTGAGCCACTCGGTAATCAGCAGCGAGCGCCCCGTACGCTGTATCGCGTCACGCGTCATCACAACGCCCTACTCTTCGTAGAGATTGGTGCACTCAAAGATTTCCTGCATCTCGCGGCTGAGCAGCCGGCGAATCTTCCCCCGCGTGGACCGGGTGAACTTCTCCGAGTCGGTGTCAAACAGGTAGTTGTCGAGGTCGAGCTTCTTGATCATCATCTTCGTGTGGAACATGTTGTCTGAGATGATGTTGATGTCATAGGCGATATACCTGTTGAGAATCGCATCGGGGACATAGTCCTGGATAGTGGTGATATCGTGGTCGATGTACACTTTGCGCCCGTTTACGTCACGGGTGAACCCGCGCACACGGTAGTCCATCAGCACGATATCGGAGTCGAAACTGTGGATGAGGGCGCTCAGGGCACGCAGGGGCGAGATGGTGCCGCAGGTGGCGATATCGATGTCGACGCGGAACGTGGCAATCCCGGTGCGGGCGTTGGTCTCGGGGTAGGTGTGGACCGCCATGTGGCTCTTGTCAAGGTGCGCGAGCACGTACGGCGACTCGGGGTCGATTCCCAGGTCCTCGGTTATCAGCGCGGTCACGCTGGCCCCGCGCGGGTCGTAGTCCTGGGTGGAGAGGTTGACGATACGCGCCTTGATAATGCTGGCGATCTTCTCGAGTATCGCGCGCAGCACGTGCGAGTTGTACTTCTCGTCGATATACTCGAGGTACTCCTCCTGCGAACTCTTCGAACGTGCGTAGCAGATATCGTAGATGTTGAACGAGAGCGCCTTGGTGAGATTGTTGAACCCTTCGAGCGCGATCTTGCGCCCGCGGATGTTCTCCAGCATCCCCCGCTCTTCAGCCCGTATCGGTACGCGTGCCATCGTCGCCCGTCACAACTCGTTGATGTACAGTGGTTTTGCGCCGCGGTACTTCTGGGTAAAATAGTTCAGAAGGATCACTTCGGTCCGCTCGCCGCGCTTGATATTGACAATCATGCGGTCGGAGAGCATGCGGCTGATGTGGATACCGCGGCCGCGCAGATCCAGGAGGCCCTGGCCGGCGGCATGCCGCTCGATCCGCTCAAGCACAATTTCCTTCGTCAGCCGGCCTGAGCGATCGGTCACCGCCACGCCGTACTTCTCGCTGTCAGCACCGCAGTCCACCTGGATATACTCGTCCTTCTCCAGGTTCACGTTTGAGCACCCCTCGTACTTCGGCCGCCCGTCCGGGTGCGCCGGCGCGTGGTACACCGCGTTGCTGACTATCTCGTCCACCACCAGCTCGATATCGCGCACCTTCCCGAACCGCTCCCGGAACAACCCCGACACCTGCTTGCGCACCTGCCGGGCGTCGTTGGAAGAGCGTACCTCGAACGACTCCAGTACCCCGCCATCGGCAAGCAGGTAGCGCTCCAGGCCGAACACCGTACCGTGGAGCAACCCGCCCAGCTCCGCCTCGATCTCGGCGAAGTTCAGCGGGGCGGTCTTGGCGATGATATTCGCGACCCCGTTGCGGCGTGCCTGCTGCAGGTACGTGTTGATATCGTAGCCGGTCATGAGCACGGTGACCACCTCCGGCCACTGCTGCTTGATCTTCGAGCACAACTCGATACCGTCCATGAACGGCATATTGATATCGGCAATAACCATGTGGTAGGGCTCGGCAGCCAGCATCTCCAGCGCCTGCGCCGAGCCTGCCGCACTCGCAACCGTGTACGTGCGCGACAGCACCGCCGCCATCAGCTTGCGTATCCCCTCGTCGTCGTCCACCACCAGTATCCGGTGCATCTGCCGCTGCTCCTCAAGGCGCCACACGTGGGCCACCGTCCCGCTCATGCTCAAAATACGCCGGGGGACAGCGGAAGGGACGAACGGCGGGGGTGCAGTTCGTACGTGTATTTTACACGCTTCCGTAGATTGCGTCCTGCACCAACCCACAAGGATCCCTCCGCATGGCCCGGTTTCGCGGTGTCGCCCTCACCCCTTCCGCCTTCTTCGCCACCTACCTGCTGCCGGTGCTGTTCACCGAGCCACGCTCGTGGCACATGCTGCCCAAGCTCAAACGCAAGTACTTCGGGCCGCACGAGCCCGATGCCAATATCCCGGTCGGCCAGATATCGCTGCGGGTCAACGAAGTCTGCAACCTGCGGTGCGCTTCCTGCGGCCAGTGGGGCGAAAACGGTCACCTTCGCGCCAAGCTCGCGCGCGGCGAGAAGCTGCAGCAGCTCGAATTCGATGTCGTCACGCGCGTGGTGGAGACCACCGCGAAGGACAAACCGGTCTACTACATCTGGGGCGGCGAGCCCACCATGTGGAGACCTCTGGTACCGCTGTTCCGACTCCTTGCCCGTCACGGCCTTTACGGCTCCATCGTTACCAACGCCCAGGCGCTGTCGCCCATCCTGGAAGAGATCATCGACACGGGCGCTCTGCAGATCCTGTTCCTCAGCCTCGACGGGTGGGATGCCGATTCGCAGAATCTCATGCGCTCCCCCGCCTCCGGCGCCAAGGCAGACAATTTCCAGAAGACCATGGCGGTGATCGACCAGGCACACGAGATCAAGCAGCGCAAACAGCTCCACTTTCCTATCATCGCCCCCATCACGGTCATCTCCAACCAGAACTACGCGCACCTGGCCGAGATCCACAGTCTGGTGCTCGAGAAGACGCAGCTCCACCCCTACTACTACGGATGGTTTATCACCGAGGAGCGCGCGGCGGCGCACGAGAAGGTATTCGAGCAGCGTTTCGGGTACGCCCCCCGCAACCACCGCGGCTACCTCAAGTCGTGTTTCAACGATGTCGACGCGGAGACGACCGCGCAGCAGGTGGCCGAGGTGCGCCGGATGTCGCGGGGCAAACCGTCGGTCCCCCAGTTTCTCCCGGACTTCTACACGGCGGAGGAGATTGCCCGGTACTACCGCGATCACACATGGCACTGCGGCTACCCCGAGTGCAAGAGCATCTACTACATCGCCGAAATCTCGCCTGACGGACGCGTGACTCCCTGCCGCGACTACCAGGACTACTCGGCCGGCAATGTCAACGAGCAGCCGTTCTACGAGATCTGGCACGGCGCGAAGTTCAAGGAGTTCCGCCGGCAGATGAAAAAGGGGTTGATGCCGGTGTGTACCCGGTGCTGCGGCCTGCAGGGATTCTAGGAACTGGTGGTTGGTGTGGTAGGGGCTCCGCCCCTGGGACATGCCACGAGTGGCTGCCCTCCGGAAAAGTATCTTACCACTCTTCACGGGAGCAGTTCCCTCTCAACCGGAAGATGGCCTGATGGCACGAGAACGGTTGTATATCGTACACGGCACAGGGCCGGACAGGGTCGGGCTGGTCGGCGCGATCACCGCGCCCATTGCCGCGGCCGGCGGCAACATTGTCGACCTGCGTCAGGATGTTCTGCACGGACTGTTCACGATATTTGCGGTAATCGATCTCTCGGCCACCGATCTGCGTGTCGCCGAATTCACGAAAACGGTCCGGGATATCGCTGAAGACACCGGGCTCGACCTCCGTGTCGACCCGTACACGCCTGTCGCCCGCTCGCCCGAGAAGAAGAGCATGCTCGTAGTGCTCATCGGCCGCGACAAGCCCGGCATCATCTCGTCCATTACTGAAGCGCTCGGCAAGTACCAGATAAACATCGAGTCAGCCCAGACGGTCGCTCGCGAGGACGTGTTCCTCATGGAGCTGCTGACCGATGTGAGCCACTGCACGCTGCCGCTCGACAACGCACGCAAGAGCCTCGCGCAGGCCATGGACAGCATGGGGATCCGCACGCTCTACCAGTTGGAGC
>CAZJJT010000160.1:1688-8926 GCA_964546395.1 uncultured Fibrobacterota bacterium | reverse complement strand
TGGTTGATCGGTGTCTATTTAGCACTATATTAGGGCACAAGGTAACTTCCAAAAGGAGTGGCATGATGGGGGCTGTCTGCACGATGGAACGACCGGTTGTGGCGAGGACACCTACAGAAGTGTCGCACCGCGAACGGCTGCTGACCACCCTTCGGGGCGGCATACCCGACTGCGTAGCGGTTGCGCCGGACTTCTCGAACATGATCCCGGCCCGACTGACGGGCAAGCCGTTCTGGGACCTGTATCTGTACAACGATCCGCCGATCTGGGACGCGTATGTCGACTGCGCGAAGCGCTTCGATATAGACTCGGTGATGGACGGCTACTTTCCGCTGCGGTTCCCCGGTGAGTTGGACCCCGAGGAGGGCTGGGAGAAGCACATCGTGTTCCGCACCGAAGAGCGGATAGTGACGCAACGGTCGCGTGTGGAGAGCGGCAGCCGGGTGTGGCAGCCGTTGGTCGATGTGTACTACGTAGCGGACCCGCCAACCGAAGGTGTTCCTCCCGAACGCATCGGGCTTCCTCAGGTGCCCGAGCGGTGGGAGCCGCTGGAGGGGGTGAAGCCGGTTGACCTGGGGCCTTCGGGGCTGTCGGCGTTGATGGACCGAATGGGCGACCAGGGGCTGGTCGGCGTGTGGGCGACGTCTACGGCGGCACTCGGCACCGAGCAGCAGATACTCGACTACTACATGAATCCGGACAGGCACGAGGAGTGGGCGGCGAAGCGGGTGGAGGAGGCTGAACGGCGCTTCGCGCGAGTCATGTCGATGGAGCGCAGACCGGACTTTATCTGCGTAGGCGGCTCGGGCTCGCTGATCTACCAGACCGTCGAGATGTTCCGGCAGTTGGCATTCCCGGCTGTCAAGCGTGTGATAGAACTCGCAGAGGCGGTCGGCATGCCGACGCAGGTGCATTCGTGTGGTCCGGAGAAGGAGTTGGTGAGGATCTTTGCCGAAGAGACGAGTCTGACGGTGATTGACCCGCTGGAGATACCGCCGATGGGGGATTGCGTGCTGGCCGAGCTGAAGCGGCAGTACGGCGACCGCATCACGCTGAAAGGCAACCTGCACACCACGGAGGTGATGCTGCGGGGGACACCGGAGGACGTGGCTGCGGCATCGCGGCAGGCGATCGACGATGCAGCGGAGGGGGGACGGTTCATCCTGTCCACCGGGGACCAGTGCGGCCGCGACACGCCGAACGAGAACCTGCAGGCAATGGTGGAGACGGCCCGGACGTACGGGAAGTACTGATGATTGCGGATCGGGGCGAAGCGTTCTACACGAGACGCAGGCGGCTGCGGTAGGCGCGGGGCGTGGCGCCGTGCCACGCGCGGAACCGTTTGGAGAAGTGACACGGATCCTCGATACCCACCTCACGCCCAACCGCGGCCACACTGAGTGTGGTTGCCGCGAGCAGGTGAGCGGCGTGTCGCATGCGAAGGCTGTGGACCCAGCGGGCGGGGGATGTACCGCAGCAGTGGTGGAACAGCCGGTTGAGGGTTGCGGCGCTGCAGTGGGCGCGGCGCGCAAGCGTCGCGACCGTATGGGGAGCGCCGAGGTCGCTCTGGACGGTGTCGGCCAGCAGCTGCAGTGCCGGGGGCATCGCTCCGCCCTCCTCTGCCCGCATCGCAACCGCGGTCTGCAGCTCCCGCAGCAGCAGTTGCGCGAGTTGGCGTGATTGCCAGGGCTCGCGCTCACCCCGAAGGTACCAATCCACGATATAGTCGGCCAGGTGGTTCAGCGGACTGTGTGCCGTGAACCGTCCGCGTACCACTCCCTCGAGCGCGCCAAGGTGTGCGTCACGGCGCGACGGGCTGGAGGCCTCGGGGTCGCTGCTGGTGTGCGGAATGCCGTACACGAATCCGCGCGCGCCGGGACGGTAGCAGGGGACGATGTGCGTGCCGGTAATTGCCATGGGGTCGCTGCGGTCGGCGGCATACCAGGTGGAGCGTCCCCAGGGCAGGAACAGGAAGTCGCCGCCGTGCACGGCGTACTCGCGGCCGTTGACTGTCACCACTCCCTTGCCGCTCAGGCAACGGAAAAGGAACCGACTGCGGATGCACGGGGTGCCGTTGCGCTGGCCGGGAGCGAACTGGTGCCGGCCGGCCTGCAGGACCGCGGCGTGGGGGGCATGGACAAGCGGTACAGTGGTCATGTGAACGTATCACCCAAGTATGACAGGCATTCTCACCAAGCGTATGTGATTGGAATATACAAGTATTGAGCGTTTCCCCCGTTGCACTCGACGAGCGGTCTGCTATATTGGGTGCAGCATACCTCGGATCCCTCAGGGAGGCCTTCATGAAACGCCCCAACGTGTTGCTGGTGTTCACCGACCAGCAGCGATTCGACACCATCGCCGCGCTCGGCAACGGTGTGATCCGCACACCGAACTTCGACCGCCTGTGCCGTGCCGGTACCGCGTTCACCAGCGCCTACTCGCCGAGTCCGGTGTGTGTGCCGGCCCGCGCGAGCATGCTCTACGGCATGTATCCATGCCACACGCACTGCTACGAGAACCAGTACCCGATGCCGCAGGAGGGCGCGCGGTCGATCATGGACATGCTGCGCGCGGCGGGTTACCATACGCACGGTGTGGGCAAGTGTCATTTCACACCGGACCCGCACGCGCTTCGCGGATTCATGTCGCGGGAGACGCAGGAAGAGATCGTGGGGGACCCCGACCGTGACGACTACCACCGCTTCCTGCGCTCTTCGGGGTTCAGCCATCTCACCGACCCGCACGGTGTGCGCGGCGAGATGTACTATGTGCCGCAGCCGGCCCAGATGCCCGCCGCGCTGCACCCGACCCAGTGGGTGGGCGACCGGTGCACCTCGTTTCTGGAGGGACGCACGGGAGTGAGCGACCCGTGGTTTCTGTTCGCGAGCTTCGTGCATCCGCACCCGCCGTTTGCGCCGCCGGCCCCGTGGCACAAACTGTACCGCGCGCCGCTGATGCCGCTGCCGAATGTGCCGCAGGACTGGGAGTCGCTGCTGGTGCATGTCAACCGGATCCAGAACCGCTACAAGTACCGCGACCAGGGGATCGACCGCAACCTGGTGCGCTGCATGAAGGCGTACTACTACGCGTGCATCTCGTTCATCGATTTCCAGCTCGGACGGATTCTCGACGCGCTCGAAGCAAGCGGGCAGGCCGACAACACGCTGGTCATGTTCATGAGCGACCACGGCGAGCACCTTGGCGACCGCAACTGTTTCGGCAAGCGCTCGATGCACGACTCGGCGGCGCGCGTGCCGCTGGTCGCGTGCCTTCCGGGGCGGTTTGCCTCGGCCGAGCGGTGCGACACGCCGGTGAGCCTGGTGGACGTGCTTCCGACTGTCATGGGGGCCGCGGGGGTCGATGCTGCGCCGGCGCACCGTGATGGAATCGATCTGGCAGCGACCGCGCGCGGCAGTCACCGCGACCGGTTTGTCATGTCGCAGCTCAACCACGCGGGTGACGCGGTCTACATGGGATTGAACGCCCGCTGGAAGTACATCTATAGCGCGCCGGACAGCAGGGAGTTCCTGTTCGACCGGGTGAGCGATCCGCTCGAGACACGTAACGCGGCCGGGGTGGGCTTCGTGCGCGAACACGTCGACAGCATGCGCGCCACTCTGCGCGGGCGGCTCAAGGAGGGCGGAGAGGAAGCTGCGCTGGACCGTGACTCGTGGAGGCAGTACCCGCCAAAGAGCGTTCCGTCCGACCCGGATGCGGGCCTGCTGGTGCAGGACCACCCCTGGGCCGACCAGTTCATCGAGGGATACACGGTACGCGGCGATGCCTGATCGGCCGAATGTCCTCTTCGTGTTCGCCGATCAGTGGCGCGCGCAGTCGGTCGGGTACGCCGGTAACCCGGACGTTCGCACGCCGCGTATCGACGCATTCGCCGCGGAGAGCATCAACTGCGTCAACGCAGTCAGTGGCTGTCCGGTGTGCAGTCCGTACCGCGCAAGTCTGCTGACGGGCCAGTATCCGCTCTCCCACGGCGTGTTCATCAATGACACGTCACTCGACCCCGGTGCGGCCACGATCGGCAAGTGCTACCGGGATGCCGGTTACGCGACCGCGTACGTGGGCAAGTGGCATGTCGATGGGCACGGGCGCACCGCGTTCATTCCCCGAGAGCGCCGTCAGGGGTTCGACTACTGGAAGGTGCTCGAGTGCACGCATGACTACAATGACTCGCGCTACTATGCTGACTCGGCGGAGCAGTTGCGTTGGGAGGGTTACGACGCGCTTGCGCAGACCCGGGATGCAGCTGCGTGGCTCAGTGTCCGGGACACGTCGCAGCCATTCTGTCTGTTCCTGTCATGGGGACCGCCGCACAACCCCTATTTCAGCGCTCCCGAGCGGTACCAGTCGATGTTCGACCCCGGCGAGCTGCGTCTGCCGCCGAACGTGCCTCCCGAGCATGCCGATAACGCCCGGAAGACGCTTGCGGGCTACTACGCGCACATCGGGGTGCTTGACGAGTGCATGGGCCTGCTGCTCGACACGCTTGAGTCCTGCGGACTGTCGCAGAACACGGTGGTGGTCCTGACTTCAGACCACGGCGATATGCTCGGCGCCTTCGGCACCTGGGACAAGCAGCAGCCGCACGAGGAATCGGTACGTGTGCCGCTGCTGCTCCGCTGGCCCGGCATGTCCGGGTGGCAGCCACGGACGGCGCAGTCGCTGATTGACGCTCCCGATATCATGCCGACACTACTCTCGCTCTGCGGTATCGACGTGCCGGGGTCGGTCGAAGGGCGCAGCGTTGCCGGGGTGATGCGCGGGACGGAGCCGGACGCCATCGACGAAGCGTTCCTGCTGTGCCCCATGCCGTTTGGCAACTGGCACCGTGGTGTCGGCGGGCGGGAGTACCGGGGGGTGCGGACCGTACAGCACACGTACGTACGCGATATCGACGGGCCATGGCTGCTGTACGACAACGCGGCTGACCCACACCATCTGCACAACCTGTGCGGCAGTCCCGAGCACGCTGCGCTGCAGCGCGAACTCGACGGTCGCCTCACCCGCATCCTCGAGACTCGCGGCGTTGCGTTCCTGTCCGGTGAAGAGCACTGTCGGCAGTGGGGCTACGTGACGAATGAGCGCGGTATCGTGGTGGAGCGAACACATGGCTGACAAGCCGAATATCCTGGTGATCACCACTGACCAGCAGTCGTTTCGCATGATGAGCTGCGCGGGGAACCACTGGCTTGCAACACCTGCCATGGATCGCATCGCATCGTGGGGCACGCTGGTGAGCCGTACGTATTGCAGCGACCCGGTCTGCGTGCCCTCACGGTACAGTTGGTGGACCGGGCGGATGCCCTCGAGTATCGGTGTGCGCGCCAATGAGCGCGGCATGGATCGCGCACCGGACGAAGTGCTGCAGGGCGGCCTGGGGCACCTGCTGCGGCGCGCGGGCTACGAGGCCGTGTTCGGCGGGAAGGTGCACTGCCCTGCGGGAATCACCGCACCCGACCTGGGGTTCGACTACATCACCCGCGACGAGCGCGATGGGCTGGCTGATGTCGCCGCGGCGTTCATCCGCGGCGAACACCGCAGCCCCTGGTTGCTTGCTGTCAACTTCATCAACCCGCACGACATCTGCTACGAAGCGATCCGTGCGTTCGCCTCAACCGACCAGGACCGGCGCCTGCTGGCGGGTGGGACCGTGGAGTTGGCGGAGCTCGACCGCGCGCGGGCATTGCCGGAGGCGATGGGCGAAGAGGCGTTCTATGCGAAACACTGTCCACCACTGCCGGGTAACCACGAGGCGCAGGAGGGCGAACCGGAGGCGGTCCGGCGGCTCGTGGAGGAGCGACCGTTCCGGAGGAACGCGCGGGAGCGTTGGTCTGCGTCTGAGTGGCGGCTGCACCGTTGGGCCTACCACCGGCTGACGGAACGTGTGGACGCGCAGATCGGCATCGTGCTCGACACCCTCGAGCAGTCTGGTCAGCTCGAGTCGACCGTGGTGGTGTTTACGAGCGACCACGGGGACCATGATGCGAGTCACCGCATGGAGCACAAAACCGCGTTCTACGAGGAGGCCTCCCGCGTGCCGCTGGTGGTTGCGTATCCCGGCCACGGTCCCTCCGGTGCGGTGGACGCCTCGCACATCGCCAACAACGGGCTCGATCTCATGGCGACCTGCTGCGACTATGCCGGTATCGACCAGCCGTCATGGAACCGCGGCCGGAGCTGGCGGGGAATACTCGAAGGCGCAGCCGACACGGGTTCGGCACCCGGTTCGTACTGCGAGAGCCAGATCGGGTACATGTGGGTGAGCGGGCGGTACAAGTACTGCCGCTACGACGCGTGTGGTATCGAAGAGCAGTTGTACGACCTTGAGGCCGACCCGGGGGAAACACGCAACTGTGCCGTTGACGAGGGGATGGCCGGGACACTGGGCCGGTACCGTGCCGCGCTGGACGCGGCCATGGACGAGCACCGCGCGCTGCGTCTTACCTAGGCGCCGTACATGCCGCTCCGCCTGAACGTCTGCGGCGACATCCCCATGCTCGTGCGGAACACCTTGCAGAAGTAGGTTGCGTCGTAGAAGCCGCACTGCGCGGCTATCTGCTTGACCGTGAGCTGCGTGGCGTGGAGCAGACCGGCGGCACGGCGGATGCGCAGGTCGCGCAGATACTCGCCGGGCGCCACGCCCTCCGATTCGGCGAACTGGCGGGTGAAGTGGAACCGCGAGTAGCCGGCCACCCGCGCCATGTCGTCCACCGTCAGTGCCTGGCCCCAGTTCTCGCGGATAAACGCTACGGCGCGTTCGATGGGCTCGGAACGGCTGCGGCCCTGGCTGGACACGTGCTCTGCCAGGCACATGGTGAGTTCGTAGGCGCGGGCCGAGGAGGCGTAGGGCGAAGCGATTCGGCCGGCCCCCGCATCCGACACGATCCGTGCCGCCGATCCGATCACGGCCGAGTCGGGTGCAAGCTCCAGCACCGGGCCCGACCGCCTCTCGGCATCTCCCCAGACCCGGAGCACTTCACCGCCGTTCAGGCACACGTAGATGAACTCCCAGTGCGTGGAGTCGGGAGGCAGGTAGTAGCGGTTGTCGTGCGGAAAGTGCAGCAGCATCGCCTGGCCGGGCCCGACCCGGTAGTCTGCTCCCTCATAGCTCAGCCGCCCGTACCCGTCAAGCGTGTATTGCAGGAGCACGAACTCGGCACTGCCGCGCTTCGTGCCGTGCCAGTCGTAGCTCCGGCTTGTCTCCCGGGAGTAGCCGCACG
>CAZJJT010000160.1:712-1678 GCA_964546395.1 uncultured Fibrobacterota bacterium | reverse complement strand
GGTGATCAGGGCATGCAGCGCGATGCCCCGGCGGGGGAACACCAGACTCGATGAGCAGTAGCCACCGGCAGCGAGGTGAGGTGCCGCTATCATCATTGGAAAATACAGATGAGGCGGTGTGCTGTTGCGGCAGGTTGGGCAGCGGGCGCCGGTCGAGCATCCCCGCACCCGCGCAATGATTGATATTACGCAGGAAGGAGGGCTGCAGCGTGCGGTCTCCGCAAGCCCTTCGCCACGACCACATGGAGGCAGCATGCGCTATTCCCCGGTACCTGCACGCAGGCCATATGTGTCTCTGTTCTCCCTGCTGTTCATGTTTCTGCCGGTACTGGCCGCCACGAGTCTTTCGCAGTTCGGCATCACCTGGTCGTTTGGCGCGGACTATGAAACCGGGCAGTTTGCCAACGGTGACTACTGGGTTGTGGGAACACCCGCGGTGAGCATCACCGGAATCACTCCTGCATCGACCGCCTCCACGGGCCGCGTGATCAACGGCTCCATGATCAACCCCGACCCCACGACCAACGCGCATGGCTACGACGAGGAACTGAACGGCTTCGATGCAGGCCTGAACGCAGCCCGGCCGAACGGCAATGATCTGTCGGGGGCCAACCCGCTCGTCGTTCCCGCCGGCTCCTCGCTCATCTCAACCGTGAGTATCGCGGCAGCCGGCGAACGCCCGCAACTCCAGTCGGCCGCCATCCTTACGGTGCTGTCTTCGGCTCCGGCCCAGGGAAGCTTTCGGCCGGCGTACTGCGGCTCCACGAAGACCATCGAGTTCAGCAAGAGCGATCTCAACTACTCGCTTCTGCTGAAGTTGGACCCGGTTGCCGACACCCCGTTGCTGAGTGCGGTCGAAGGCTACTTCGAACGCCCGTGGACCGACCACATCGCCGGCTGGTATGGCCGCTACTTCCATCCCGCCGACAACATGCCCGACTACGGTCGCGAGATCAGCGACCTTGT
>CAZJJT010000160.1:0-702 GCA_964546395.1 uncultured Fibrobacterota bacterium | reverse complement strand
TGTCGGTATCGGGGCCCTGATGCTGCACCTGGATTTCACCGACCAGCAGAAGGAGGCGCTTCTCGTCCGCTACGTCCAACTGGGCATCGACCTCTACGGCATCGTTGAGAACGGCGCAACCAACACCTGGTCGAACGATGGCGGCCACGCAAGCGGGAGGAAATGGCCCATCTTGTTTGCCGGGCTCATGCTGGGAGATACCGACATGCAGACGGTCCGGAACAGCTCGGGTGACTACGTGCACTTCGGTGAAGATGACCAGACGTTCTATGTCACCCAATCGACGGTGGATATCACCAACAGCGCTGCATGGAACCCCGATACACGGGCCGATACCGTTCCGTACTCCTCGGCCGACATCGGTATGCCCGAGTGGGGCATCCGGCACTACACCGCTCCGGAGCGTGACAACCAGTCGTGGTCAGCCACGTACCGGACCTGCTGCACCGCGACCGCCTGGCCGGGCTTCGTCCTTGCAGCCAGGCTGATGGGGGCCGTGGAGCTGTGGAACCATGATGCTCTCTTCGATTACCAGGACCGCTACATGGCCGTTGCGAACGGCGATCCGGATCCGTTCGGATACACTGTTTCCGGCGAGGGAGCGGGATACCGCAGCTGGAGCAGCTTCGCCGCGAACATGTGGGACACGTACCGTGACAGCTCGTTTGCCGCGACGCGGTTCTCTTCCGCACCATCGCGGTC
>CAZJJT010000159.1:0-8969 GCA_964546395.1 uncultured Fibrobacterota bacterium | reverse complement strand
TAGTTGTCCTTGATCCACTTGATCATGATCGAAGTGTCCAGGCCGCCCGAGTAGGCGAGTACGCACTTGTCCATGGGAATATCCTTTGGCTATGGGAGTCCGTATCTGGTATACGGCATGTGGTAGACAGGTGTCAGTAGTCAGGAGGAGGGGGGGCGCCGCCCTCGTG
Organism: uncultured Fibrobacterota bacterium; assembly: GCA_964546395.1. Classification (GTDB taxonomy): domain Bacteria; phylum Fibrobacterota; class Chitinivibrionia; order Chitinivibrionales; family CAZJJT01; genus CAZJJT01. Next base: position 8,800 of record CAZJJT010000159.1, on the reverse strand, counting down.
TCTCCCCTGACGTCGACTGGTCACATGCCCGAAACAACCTTCGTGAACAGGGCCACTGCTTCGTCCATTTCTGCTTCACTCACGGTGAGCGGAGGCATGAACCGCACCGTGTTGTTGCCCGCTTTCACCACCAGCAGACCGGCGTCCTTGCACGCTGCCGGCGCCGCCTTGGGTTCCTCGGTGAACCGCACTCCCACCATCAGCCCCGTTCCCACCAGTCCGCTCACCTTCGGGTTGCCCTCGAGGGCCTTGCGGAGCGCGGCCATGAGGTACGCCCCCTTCTGCTTCACCGACTCCAGGAACGCCTTCTCAGCGACCGTCTTCAGCACCACCACGCCCAGGGCGCACGCCAGCGGGTTGCCGCCGAACGTGGTCCCGTGGTCTCCGGGAGCGATGACAGACGCGAACTTCTCGGTGCAAACCACTGCCCCGAGTGGCAGACCGCCGCCGAGCGGCTTGGCAAGAGTCATCATGTCGGGCACCACGCCGGACTGCTCATAGTGCCAGAGCGTGCCGGTCCGGCCGAACCCGCACTGGATCTCGTCGAACACCAGTGAGGTCTTGTGGGCAGTCGCGTACTCCCGCAGGAACTTCAGGAATTCCGCCGAAGCGGCGTTGAACCCCGACTCGCCCTGCAGTGGTTCGACGAGTATCGCGGCATACGCGTGCGCTGCAAGCGCGTTCTCTGTCGCGGCGATATCGTTGAACGTGCTGTAGTGAAAGCCCGGCGTGATCGGCTCGAACCCCTTGTGGAACTTGGGTTGGGCGGTTGCGCTCAGTGCCCCGTAGGTCCGTCCATGGAACCCATCGGAGAACGACAGAACATGGTACTTCTCCGGGTCGGAAGCCGTCGCGAGTTTCCGGCAGAACTTGATTGCCGCCTCGTTGGCTTCAGTACCGCTATTGCAGAAGAACACCCGGTCGGCAAACGTGTGCTCCACCAGCAGTTGCGCCAGTTCAATCTGGGTCTGCATGTGGTAGAGATTGGACGCGTGCAGGAGCGTGGCGCCCTGCTCCTTGACAGCCGCAACAAGGCCGGGGTGGGCGTGGCCGAGGGCGTTGACCGCAATTCCCGAACCGAAATCGAGGAACGTCTTGCCGTCGGTATCCCACAGGTACGTGCCTTCCCCTTTCACCATCGGGGCGCCGCTCCGCGCGTACGTAGGCATGAACAGCGTATTCGGATCCATCATTGTGCTCGCTTTCGTGGCGCCGGGACTCACGTTCGGCGCAGTTGACGAATGTCGAAAGATATATCGGTTCCCGGCGGGACACTCCCGCACGGGCCCGGTCAGGACATGCCGCAAACAGCACTGTATGGGTAGATCAGTAGCGTGGCCCGGGGACGGGCCTGCGCAGGTGGGCACCGCTGTGCGAGGACATGCTCATTCCTGGAATCATACTTGGGCCAATATACACCACAAAGCGGCCGGTCGCCACTGCTTCCGCCACTCAGTACCGGGGCGGCACCGCAACACTCACCAGTCGGGCTTCGGTGGTGCCGACATTGGCAGCCCGGTGCCGTTGCCCTTCCCTGACATAGAACGCGTCGCCGCGGTGCACCATCCACTCGCCGACACCGTCGATTTCGAGCTTGAGCGGGCCGCCCTCGAGCAGCAGCACCCCAAGGTCACACTCGTGGGCCTCCCACTCAACCTTCCGCTCGCCGGCGCCGATCCTCTCAGTTACCATCTGCATCCTGACATCGCTGCGCGAGGGAAAGATGAACGTGTAGTCACGCTTGCGATCACTGAGCGATTTCATCTGTGCGGCGCTGAACACGGGAGACTCGGGAGCCTGTTCGAGGTCGGCGACGAATGTGGCGAAATCGGTGCCGAGGGCCCGGAGCAGCTTGTGCAGCGTGGCGAGGGTCGGACTGCTCCGGCCCTTCTCGATTGCGGACAGTGACGCCGGTGCGACATCCGCGAGCCGTGCCAGTTCGCGCAGGCTCACATCGCGCTGCCTGCGGAGCGCAGCAAGGTGGGCAATGAGCGTGTCGGGATCCATGGTGGGAATATACGCGGAGTGCAGAATGCGGAGTGGTGAGTGAGAAACGCCGCCACTCGAGACGGTTGACAGAACCCCCGGGGCAACGTACTATTCAGGTGTACAGCGTACGCGACAGGAGGGGGCAGACAATGAAGCGGATTCTCCTTGTGCTCATGGCGGCACACTCGCTGGTGTCGTCGCAGACCTACACGAGCGACTCACTGGCAGTGCGGCAGATTCTCGATGCGAACGGGCTGAGCAGCGTGACGGTCGCGCAGGTGAGCTACCGCCGCAGCAACCGAATCGTCCGGCTGAACCTCAGGAACAGGAACGTCACGGCCCTGCCGTCAGTCGTCGGCCAGTTGACCGCGCTGGAAGAACTCGACCTGTACAACAACCAGGTGGCGTCGGTGCCCGATGAGCTGACCACGCTCCCGGCGCTCGCAAACCTCAACCTCGAGCGCAACCAGCTCACCTCGATACCGGCCGCTATCGGCTCGCTCAGCAGCCTTCAGTGGCTGTTCCTGAGCAGTAACGACCTCGGCACGCTGCCCACGTCGCTGTGGGACCTGGCCACGCTCACTTCGCTCGGCCTGCGCTACACCGGTATCAGCCAGCTGCCCGAGGGGGTCGGGAGACTGCACTCACTCCTGTTCCTGGATGTCAACGGTAACGGTCTCAGCTCGCTCCCCGACACGCTGTGGACACTCACCACGCTGCGCGTGCTCGACATCGGCGGCAACGACCTCACCACCATCGCCCCGGCTGTCGGAAACCTGGTGAACCTGCAGTCACTCACCGCCGACCGCAATGAACTCAGCAGCGTGCCGGCCGAGCTGTTCTCACTGTCTCATCTGAACACGCTCAGCATGGGCTACAACCACTATGACTCGCTGCCCGACCTGTTCGGCCAGCTCGACAGTCTCACCTGGGTGACTATCGGCTCGGACTCGCTGAAAGCTGTTCCGCCCTCGCTGTGGACCCGCACGGGGTTGACACACCTGGAGATCGTGGGGGCGGCGGCACCGGTCACGTCGCTGCCGGCCGGACTGGGCGCGCTGCCTCTTCTCAACTTCCTCCACCTCAACACGGTCCCGCTCAGCTCATTGCCGACCGCTATCGGGCAGCTCTCACGGCTCAAGACACTGTACGTGGTCCGGACCAACCTGACCATGCTTCCGGACGAGATCGGCAACCTCGACTCGCTGGAATCGCTCGACCTGAGCTACAACCAGCTGATGGACCTCCCATCGACGGTCACCGCGCTCGACCCGGCATTCGTCAATCTGGATGAGAACAAGCTGTGCGACCTGAGCGGATCGGTTCTCACCTGGGCAAACGCACACGACGCCGACTGGTCGACCCGGCAGGACTGCACGAGTATCCGGCACGCCGGCGCTGGCGCGGGCGCCGGGCGCACAGCGCCGTCGGCGCGGGCGATCTCGCTGCTCGGCAGAGTCCTGTCAGGATCGGGCAGCGCGCCGTCGGCGGCGGGCGCAGTGGTCCGGACGGGGAGCGGGAAGGCCGGCGCCCTACGCCTTCTGGAGCAGCAGGACCCAGTCGTCGGTGCCGGCGAATGACGGTGTGGGCCAGTCGCCCCCCGCGGCACGACCCGCCTCCTGCCAGGCGCCGGTTCGCGGATCGAACCTTCTGAGCGTGTAGTCACCGCCATCCAGACGCACAGTCGCCGTGCCGCCGAACGGCATGTACACCACGTACGTCTTTCCGGGGTCGGCAAGCACCATCGCCGGCACATCATCCGCCTCTCTGCCGTCCTGGTAGTAGTACGGCACGTGCTCCGCAGTGCCGCGCTCGTACGAGATCACCAGGTCGTTGTGCGGATCGAGCACCCACCACTGCAGCGAAGTGAACAGCGACACGAGGGGCCGGAGTGAGTCGAGCATGGTCATGGTGTGGTCGCCACGGCCGTTTATCCAGCCGCCCCCCGAATCCGGCGCGACCCCGGTACCGCGGGCCGCGGTTTCGCCCGCGGTCGAGTAGCATCCAGCCATTGCCGTTTCCCAAGCCACCCGTCGCCGCGTGTCGGTCGAGCGCTGGCCCGGCACCGCTTCCCACAGGTCCTCGTAGCCGTACTCTTCGATGACATGCGGGACCGGTCGGCTCGTCTTCTGCTGAACGTCACGGCGCTCCAGGCAAAGCTTGTTCAAGCCGGCGTCCCAGTCCTGCATCAGCTGCACCGAGTTGGGCCACCATTGGGGAAGGTGTGCGTTGTGCGTGCCGAGGATGTGGTCGTACGGGTCCCACCTGCGGACCGCTTCGGCGACCGTGCGTGCCCAGTGGTGGTAGGGACAGCGATGAAAGTCACCCTCGTTCGCCAGGTCCCACATGATATTCGGGAACGCCGAGAACCGTGCCGCCGCGTAGCGGTAGTAACGGTATTCGTCCTCCGACAGCTCCGCGTAGGGCACGCACAGCGGCTGCCCGCCAATCGAGAACACAACCGATACCTGGATGTCGCGCGCGGCGGCGAACCCGATCACGCGCTCGTACGCGCGCCAGTGCTCGACGTTGAACCGGCTGAGATCGAATTCCGGGCTGCTCGCATCTTCGGGGAACAGGCAGGGCCACGGGTTCAGCATCATGGTGAACCCATCGCTTGACACCACTGGCTGGTTCCACGGGCGGTCCCACTGGCGGCCGTACAGCAGCACGCGCACGCGGTTGACCCCCTTCGAAGCGAGACGATCGAGAATCGCTTCGATTACCCGCTCATCGCGCCACCCCATGAGATAGTACGCCGTCGTGGCGTTCCAGAAGAAGTGGCGGCGGCTGCGGCTGAACAGGAAATGCCAGGTGTGGTCGGGGTCGATCTGCACCACGCCTTCGTGCTCGCTCGGGGCCGCCTCGAAGGAGCCCGTGTGAGAGAGATCGGCCCCGTCGTGGCTGCGGAAACGCAGCGCGAACGTGTACGTCCCGCTTGTGCGCGGCATGCAGCGGATCCGGAACACCGACCCGTCCGGCTCGTCGCAGAACCCGTCGACAGTCATACTCTCGCCCGCAGGATCGGTGAACGTGCCTTGCAGCCGCGCCTGCGTGAACGGATTGCCCAAGCCGGGTGCGGCAAGGAGCAGAGAGATTTCGGCCTGTCCGAACACGGGGACCGGCCCGCGGACAGCCCTCCACTCGTGTGTGGCGTTGCGCGGCACAGACAGCTCCCTTCCCCAAGCGGAATGGTGCATGTCGCCAGAGCGAATATAGACAGTGGTTTATTTTCCCTACCACCAACAGGCGGGAGCACACATGGCATTGAGCTACGTTGAGGAACTCCGCTGGCGCGGCATGTTGCAGGACCTGACTCCGGGAACCGAAGAGCGCCTGGCCCGCAAACCGGCCACCGGCTACGCCGGCTTCGATCCCACGTCGACCTCGCTGCAGATCGGCAACCTCGTGGCGATCACCCTCCTGGTGCACCTTCAGCGCGCAGGCCACAAGCCGCTGGCGCTGGTGGGCGGCGCAACCGGGATGATCGGCGACCCCTCGGGCAAGTCGACCGAGCGCGAACTGCTCACCGAGGAGCAGGTGCGACACAACGCCGACTGCATCCGCGCCCAGCTCGAGAAGTTCCTGGACTTCGGGAGCGGGGCGGGCGCCGCCGAGATCGTCAACAACTACGACTGGTTCGCGCCGATTGGCTACCTGGAGTTCCTGCGTGATGTCGGCAAGCACCTCACGCTCGGCTACATGATTGCCAAGGACTCGGTGCAGAGTCGCATGGAAGCCGGGATCTCGTACACCGAGTTTTCCTACCAGCTGTTGCAGGCCTACGATTTTTGCTGGCTGTACCGCAACAAGTCGTGTGAGTTGCAGGTGGGCGGGTCCGACCAGTGGGGCAACATCACGGCTGGCTGTGAACTCATCCGCCGTATGGCTTCCGGACAGGCCTATGCGCTTACCTGCCCGCTCATTACGCGCGCCGACGGGACGAAGTTCGGCAAGACCGCCGGCGGAGAAACCGTCTACCTCGACCCGACACTCACCACCCCGTATCGCTTCTACCAGTTCTGGATGAATTGCAGCGATGATGATGCGCTCAAGTGGCTGCGGGTGTTCTCGCTGCACACGAAGGAGGAAGTGGACGGGCTCGCGCAGGAGCACCAGGGGGCTCCGCACGCGCGTGTGGTGCAGCGCGCGCTCGCGCGGGACCTGTGCGTGCGTGTCCATTCACGGCAGGACTACGACAGCGCCGTGCGTACCTCGGAGATCCTCTTCGGCGACAGCACGACTGAAGCCATCAAGTCACTGTCGGAGAATGAGCTGCTGGGCGCCATGGAGGGGGTCCCGCGGGCGGCGATCTCTCGCGATGAACTCGGCGGCGGCATCCCGCTTGTCGATTTCCTCTCGGTTACAACCAGTGTGTTCAGCTCGAAGGGCGAGGCGCGGCGGATGCTTGCGGGCGGCGGGGTGCTGGTGAACAAGCAGAAAGTCACCGATGTCAATGCCGTCGTGAACGCCGATGCACTCCTGCAGGGCAAGTACCTGCTCGTCCAGCGCGGCAAGAAGAACTACTACCTCGTGGTAGCTGAGTGACGCCAGGTGTTGGCGGGGGCTGGGCGCCCCCGAACCCCAGCTCGGAAGGTAACGATATCGTAGCCCAGCCCCCCGCAGCGCATCCGCGCTGCCGCCCCCCACACGGGGGGGGCACACAGCATTCCCACTTCGGCGTGCGTGACAATGGTCACAGTGCCGGACAGCAAGGTATACTATCGTAGTGCATGTACCAATCACAGAGGAGTTCCCAATGTCCCGTACGCTGACCCGCAGGTTGCTTGCAGCGCTGTGCACGCTGGCGTTCATGCTTCCCCGTCCCGCCCACGCCATCATCGGCATCGGTATCCACTACGGCCTCGATTTCTCGCTCGACATGGACGACTCGCGCGACGAGACGTTTGACTTCGGTACGTTGAACCTCGACCTCAACGCTCCCGGCGGGGTTGTCCCTGCCGGCATGCCGTCGGTGATCCCGTCCGAGTGGCTTCCGGTCAAACTCAGCCGGACCGGCTTCACGCGGACCTACTTCGACCTGGGCGGCAAAATCCTGATCGATGCGTTGCGGTGGTTTGATATCGAGGTCTCGACCAACCTGGGCCTGTGGGAGTACGAGGCGCAGATCTCATACCCCACCAGCATCACGTACCGGGACCCGGTCAATCTGGCAGCCGTGCAGGGCCCCGATGACCTGTTCCTGGTTACCTACAGCACCCTCGACCTCACCTGCAAGGAACTCGGCCTCGACTACTGGTTCTTCGACGGTACCCCGTATGTCAAGATGCACTTCGATGCGACCGTGCGCAAGACGTTCCCGAAAAAGTTCAAGACACTCAAGCTGTATGCCGGCGGCGGCGTCAGCCTCCACCTGGCGACCCCGGTCATCAGTGCGGAGCTGATCGAGAACGTCCTCGAAGACCACTTTGCCACCACGCTGCAGACCGTCCAGGCCCTGGGCCCGGACCTGTTCGGCAACCCCGACATCATGGAGGCGATACTCGAGGAAGTGATCGCGGGTCTGAGCGAGCCCAAGTTCGGTCTCAATATCGTGGTCGGTACCCAGATCAAGGTCCCGGTGATACCGCTCGCGTTCTACGTCGACGGCAAGCTGATGATCCCGTTCGGGCAGATGGACGAGTACGTCGATCTCAACGGGTTCGGGTTCCTGGTCAACGGCGGTGTGATGCTGAAGTTCTAGAGCATGGCTTCCCAGCGCAGAGGCACCCCGTCGTTGCTGCGTTCGTAGTCCAGCTCCACCAGCACTCCATCCTGCCGTACCAGCAGGATGTCGCGGCGGAGGTTCCAACGCTGGGCGTTGAACGTGAAGCGGTTCCAGAAGGCCCCGTCGGGCAGAAACAGCACCACGTCGGCGAACTCCTCGAAGTCGCAGCGCACCGCCACGGTGCCCTCGGACGAAACACCCAGCACACGCACGCACAGCAGTGCCTCGCCGAACGCGAAGGTCCGCACCTGGCCGTCCGGGCCCGACAGCGAGAGTATCCAGGGGCAGCCCGAAGAGGGGAGTGTGGCGAGTGAGTCGCGCAGCCGGTCTGCCGCCCTGGGGATACCGTCTACCCCCCGGCTGAGCTTCGCGATTACGTCCCGGCGGGTCTGCCGGGTGGCGCGGGCCACGTAGCCCTCGCGGGTCAGCTCGGGTACGGTGGCGTAGTGGCGTTGCCCGTCAGCGCCGGTGAGTGTCACACGTGGAATCTGTGCGCCCGTGCGACCAACCGCGTCCGCTTCGAGGCCCAGCGGCTCGAACCCGATGTCGGCTTCCGCCGCCACCGCGCGCGGCGGCAACGGTTGGGCAGACAAGGGAAGGTAGGTGAGGCAGTCACGGCGGCGGACCGTGAACGAACACTCTTCGTGGTCGACGACGCCGTAGTACACCTTTCCGCCGCCGTCCACCACCGGCGCGAATGCTTTCCGGGGCGTGCTGCGCACCAGGGCGATCATGTTCTCACCGTTCTGCGCGTTCATGCCCACCACCATGTCGGCGTTCTCCTGCTTGAACACCGTGTCGACGTACAGCGCGTTCCCGGCGTTGTCGCATACCACGATCCGTTGCAGCGTGCGGGGCCGCTCGGTGTCGGTCTGCGCCCTGGCCCCGACATAGAGCCGCCGCCCGTCACGCACGAATGTTCCGCGCAGCTCAATGCCCGTGCCGCGGGGCACTCCGTTCCCCTCGGCTTCCAGCAGCCCGGGGAACAGGTCGGCTCGCTTGTCCGTTGTTACATGCAGCAGCGGTGAAGACAGGTTCTGTTCGCGGTCGAGGGCCCACCACCGTTCGCCTCCCCCGAGCGCG
>CAZJJT010000158.1:3524-8969 GCA_964546395.1 uncultured Fibrobacterota bacterium | reverse complement strand
TTTGCAGCACCGTCGCCGAACAGGTTCTGGTCAGGGTCACACCACCCGACCGGTACTGCATGAGGTACACGCCGGCGCGCAGGTGCTCGGGCAGTGAATAGACTGTCTGACTGCTGCCCGTGACAGAGGCCGCGGCTCGTCCCGAAGGTGTCAGGAACGTGACCGTGAACGAGCCGGTCTCGCGTGCGGGACTGAAGACAAAGCCGTCAGCGGTCCTGCGCACCGGCACAGCAGCAACGGCCTGGGAGACACCTGTCCCTTGGGGAGGGGTGGTAGTGGCGCTGCCGCTGGCCAGCACGAAGCGGCTGTCTGCTTCCAGCCAGACATCGAGACTGAACCCCGACGACTTGAGCTCATCCATCAGGTCGACATTGGTCCACACACCGAAGTACACGTCACGCAGGTCGGCGAGTTCCTGCCAGTCGGCGACGGCATCGACCTGTGCCTGGCCGAACTGCGGCGCGTAGGTGTGGTTGGCGCCGATCCACGCAAACGTCGACAGGAACTCCTGGCGCTGCGTGGGAGTGATGCGTTCCATGAGCAGGTTCTCGGCGGCCAACGAGAGGACTTCGAGGAACACCGCATTCTCTGTTGTCAATCGTGCTGCCTCGGCTGTGTTGCCGAGTTTCTCGGCGCTTGCCTGGGCAATCAGGCTCTGGTAGTAGATATCGTCACGTAACTTGCTGTTGTTCTGGAGCCAGTAGTCGAGGTAGTCGGACACGAACTGGCCGTACTGCTCGGTGGTGAGGTACAGGCGGGCATAGTGCTCGACGCGGTCGCTGAACAGCCTGGTGGCGTCGCGCAGTTGCTGGAACTCTTCGGCGGTGAGCACCGGGTCGTAGGGGGAGCAGCGCCCGTCGAGCTGCTCGATAAGCCAATCGGCGGTGAACCAGTCACGGTAATTGCCGAACTCGGCTTCGATACTCTCGATCTCGGACATGGTGCCTGCAAACGCGGCAGGGCTGGTCCGGTTTGCCTGCAGGACCGAATCCCACTCGGTGAACCAGCGGAATGCCGTGCGCTGCAGCGTGTCGGTTTCCCACTCCGTGAGTACCAGGTGGCCGTCAACCACGCGGTCTTTCAGCGGGCTGGTGGACGGGAGTGCTTCCCACGAGTCGAGTGCCCAGGGCTGCAGTTTGACCCTGCGCACCGTGTTGCCGACAGGGCTGATGCCGGTCAGGAGGTAACTCAGGTTGCAGGCAGTCATGTAGTTGGCCATGGCACCCGGGTGGCCGCCGCCGTTGTTGCCGCCCACGAAGAGGAAATTCATGTCATCGTCGAAGTAGTCCTGTGCCCACAGCTCCCACACCGCGCCGCCGACAAACGTGACCTTGCCGACATCGGCGCGCACACCAGCTTCGATGTGGAACAGGTTGTTGTTACGCACATGGTCGGGATAGCAGCCGTAGGTGTTCCACTTGTCGTAGAGAATGACTTCCGGGCCGACCGCGCGGATGCGCTGGACGAGGTCGGGAAGGATGCGCTGGAACAGCGTGTCGTGCTCGGCCGGGTTGATGTAGACCCAGTTGATGGTCTGGATGATGACATAGTCGAAGTTGCCGGATGCGATCCTGGGGATGTTGTCTTCGAGCCAGGTATTGTAGCTCGGCGGATCCTTCACGATATCGTCGAGGCGCGTGTACTGTGAACCAACCTGTTCGAGGACGTAGTTGCCGCTGGCGGCCATGATGTAGCCCGTGTTGACCAGCACCTCTTCCGAGAACGAACTGCTGCCGACCCGGTAGACGCGGATGGTGTCGGGCTGGGCGTTTGCGGCAACTGCGCTGAGGAGCACGAGTGCGGCGGAGGCGAGTCTGGTGATGGTCGACAGTCTGCTCATGGGATCCCCCGAAGCGAGAGTGATAGGTGGCTCTACACGGCAATGTATCCGTGAAGCAGGGGCGGCGGCGCACGAAATGGTGCAGATAGGGCTTTTAAGTAGTATAATTGTCCCATGCAGCGCGACCGCCGCACAGTGAGAAGAGTTGTGGTACAGCTCCGCGGCCTTGTCGATGGACTCCGCCGTGCCGGCCGGGACACGCTGCCGACCGTGGCCGAGTTGGCCCGCCGCCTGGGCGTCTCCAAGACCTCGGTGTCGCGTGCCGTGGCAGTGCTGTGTTCGGAGGGTCTGCTGTCGGCGCGGCGGGGAAGCGGGATCCGCGTTGTCTCGCCAGACGTGCCTGTGCCGGACATGCCGCTGCGCCAAGGAACTCAGCCGCAGCTGCTTGCGCGGTGGGAGCAGGTACGCAACCAGATCGTCAGTGAGTTTCTCACCAGGGCGTCGAGACAGGATGTGCTCCTGCCGAGCGTTCGTGCGCTTGCCGGGCGCTATGCCGCGTCGCACCGCACGGTCCGCTGTGCGCTGCAGGCGCTGGTGGACAGCGGCCGGCTCAGGCCCCAGGGCGAACGCTACGTCGCCGCGGCTGTTGCACACGGCGGCGTTCGCAAGAGTATCGTGCTTGTCCAGCTGGCCACCTCAGAGGGTCTTCCGGCACGACGGTTCCCCAACGAGGAGCAGAACCTGGCGTGGTTTGGGCGCGAATGTGGCGAGCGGGGAATCGGCGTGCACACGTACCTGTTGAGTTCAGGACGCTCGGAGCTGCTGCCGTTCTCCCCGCATGTCCCGCGCCTGATTGCTGATCTGGAAGAGTCGGTGCTGGGTGTGATCGCGTGGCTGCCCGGCAATGCGGGGAGCGGCATGGACGTTGTCCTGCGCAGCATCCGTGTTCCTGGCCGGCCGGTGGCAGTCGGTGCGCGCCGCACACTGCTCGAGCGGTTCCTCCACCGGCCCGAGCACGGTCCTCTGCGCGGGTTCTGCACCTCGGAATACGGGTTCGACGCAGGGCTTGCCGTGGGGCAGTACCTGCATGTGCATGGCCATCGCCACGTACTGTTCATGTGTCCTGCCGGTGACCTCGGCTCTGCCGAGCCCGAACGTGTGACGGGCATGCGTGTCGGCCTGGAGCAGCCGGGCGGACCGGGGCGTGTCGATGTGCACTGGTACAGGCGGACCCCGGAGAGCCACGTACCAAGCGCTAACGCGGCAGTGGGACGCAACGAGTTCAGCGAACTGGCTGCGCGACTCGAGATGGAAGGTGCGCTGAGCGACCGCGAACAGCTCATCATGCGGGCGGTTGGCGGATCGGGACTGCTGCTGCGCAGTCGCATCCGTCAGCTGCTGCTCGAAGAGGACCTGCGGCGAGCGTTCCGCCAGTTCTCGCTGCCCAGGAGCACAACGGCGATTGCCGCGTTCAACGATGAGGCAGCGCTGGTGTGCCTGAAGCTGCTGCGGGAGCGGCACATCCGGGTGCCCGAAGACGTTTCGCTTATCTCGTTTGACGATACCGCGGACGCGTCACTTGCCAGCGTGACAAGCTACAACTTCAACGAGTCGCAGCTCCTGCTGTCGATGCTTGACTGGGTGTTGTGGCCGAAGGCCGGGAAGGGTCCCGTCATCGTGCCCCCTCCCCAGGGGTTCGTCTCGGAACGGGGCACTGTCGCTACCGTTCGCCCAGCAGCTTTCTCCTGACCGCTCGCGGCCCTTCACCGTAGCGCTTCCGGAATGTCGCCGAGAAATGCGACAGACTCGAGAAGCCCACGCTGAAGCCTACGTGTGCGATCGGCATGTTGCGGTTGCGCAGAAGGTGGAGTGCGTGCTCGAGGCGGACCTGCACCAGGTAGTGGATCGCCGAGAGCCCGAAGAAGCGCTTGAACTGGCTGCAGAACTGCGGGACCGAAAGGCACGCCGTTTCGGCGAGTCGTGCCAGATCAATACGATCGGCATAGTGTGTCTCGATCAGTTTGCGTGCTTCCATGAGCCTGGCCGGCGGTTCTGGCCCGGGGTCGGGATGCTTCCACTGGCGCCCGACCGCATGCAACAGGGCACTCACCAGTCCACGCACCACTCCGCCATCAGCGGTGTGGTGGTCGAGTATCTCGCTGCAGATGAGCAGCAGAAGAGAGTCGACTGTGGAGGGCTCAGGCAGAACGAACGGCGTATCCACAGGAATTGCCACGGCGCGCAGCGTCTCCCGAGCCCAGGCGCCGTCGAAGTGCATCCATGAGTGGTTGAACGCCGACTGGCTGTTGCCGTACATCTGGCGCGACCCCTGCTTCCACAGTACTGCGCTGCCTGCACTGACTTGCTGCAGTTCTGCGCCGCACAACACGACTGCATCACTGTGGAACACCATCAGGAGCAGGTCGCCGCTGCCGTTGAGCCGGTCGATGATGTAGGGGTCCATATGCTCCTGCACACCTACACCGTTGATGCGCAGGTCGGGCGCGACCGCGCCGCGGGCGCCGAACATCAGCTTGCGGTTGGTGAGCATATGGCAATAAGATATCTAAACTTCTGCATAACCACCAACAAATAACAAGCCGCGATTGAACCAGATTATGTGACAACAAGTCCAGCAGGAGGAGGTACCCATGCACCCAGTCGCCAGATTCAGTACCATGCTTGCCGTACTGGCTGCGCTCGTGTCACTGAACGCCGCCACGCTCACCATCGATGCCGCCGCTGAGCACCAGACTATCGAGGGTTTCGGGGCCCACGGGAGCATGAACGTGTGGTGGAGCAGTGGCCCGTTCTACAATGATGCGTTCCTCGACCTGGTGGTGGACGACCTTGGCATGACTATCAGCCGTGAAGGGTGGGATCCGCCCGACAACGGGTTCTGGCCAAAGCAGTCGGACTACTCGCGGGCGCTCAACCAGAAAGCCGCCGCTTCGGGCGTTGACATGAAGTTCATCTACTCGGTGTGGTCGCCGCCCGGCAACCTCAAGATCGGCGGCTCGGCGGTCGACGGGAACCAGGCCACCAACCAGCTGATACCGACCCACGCCAACTACACCGCCTACGGCAACTGGCTCGTACAGGGGATCGAATCGTATCGCGCGCTCGGCATCGAGTTGTACGGTGTCAGCATGTCCAACGAACCCGAGTTCAGCCAGGCCGGTTTCAACTCATGCTACTACTCCGAGACAGGCTACCGCGATGTCTGGCGCGTGGTGGGCCCGATGGTTCGGGCCGCATCTCCGACAGTGAAGATGTTTGGCTCTGAGAACATGCTCAACAGGCTCGGCGCGCGAGAAGCGTTGTGGCGGAACGACTCAGCCGCTGGCCCGTACATGGGCGCGATCGCCGTGCATGGCTACCATGACGGCGCGCATCCACTGCCCAACGCCGATGCAGCCGTCGCATGGGACAAGGCTTCGCGTATGGGAGCGGCGCTTGGTGTCCCCGTGTGGATGACCGAGACCTCGGGCTACCCGCAGACGTGGGCCGGGTCGATGTCGCTAGCAGAAGCGATATACGCGGCACTCAAGTTCGGCAAAGCCTCGGCCTGGGTGTGGTGGCAGCTGGGGAGCTCAGCAGCACCCAACGAGTACGAACTGATCTCGAACGGGCAGCCCACGAACCACTACTATGCCTCGAAGCAG
>CAZJJT010000158.1:0-3514 GCA_964546395.1 uncultured Fibrobacterota bacterium | reverse complement strand
TACATCCGGCCGGGCGCGGTGATGATTGACATCGACGACACTGGCGACGCCGAGTTGTTCGCGGTGGCGTTCAACCACAAGACGAACCACACACTCACCGTGGTGTTGCTCAATGTCGGCACTGCCTCGAAGCAGGTGACGCTGGCAGGCGCAGCGCTGCCCCCGACGCTGGAATGCTACGTGAGCACGCAGTCCAAACACTGCGCAGCCCAGTCGGATGTGAACTCAAACGGCTCATTCACGGCTGAAGCTGGCAGCATCACGACTCTCGTTGGCAGCAGCTACTCACCCGTGGGAGTGCGGCGTGCGCCATCTGCTGCAGACGCAGGTTCCCCTGGCCTGCGGACGCAGGGTAGTGTGGTCTGGTACTCGCTTGACGGACGTGCGGCTCTCCCTGGTCGTCCCGACGCGACACGTACACCTCACCGCGTGGTGGTACGCCGCACTCACGGGCAGGAGGCGCGAGGCACGATCGCGGTACGCTGAACGCCTTTCCCCCAGCGACCACTTGACAGCCCCCCTGTCGGTTGCGATATTCCTGTAGTTGACAGCTAACCACAGGGGGGGAGCACCATGCCTGCAGCCAGGAAGAAGTCTGCGTCGTCGCGTACGTCGCTGTGCCGACCAGTCGATCTCTCGAAGCGCTTTGACTGGCCGCGACGTGTGCCCAAGAGTGACTGGTGGCAGGATACTGCCAAGCGCGTGAGGGAAATGCCTCGCGGTCGCCAGACCAGCTGGGGCATTCCTTTCCGCATGGCTTCGGGCGCCGGGCCGAACGTGCTCGTGCTCGACCGAGATCGGCCGGCTGTCACCATCCCGGTGAAGGGGAAGGCGAGCTACCTGTGTTTCCTCCACGACTGGCATCAGCATCCCTCCACTCTCAGACAGAACGACCCGACCGAGGGGCTGGTGGTGGCCGAGTACTGCATCGACTACGCAGACGGCAGCTCGCACGTGCAGCCGATACGCGCACGGTTCGAGGTGGGCATGGCTGAGAGTCCCGGCCCGGCATGGCTGGCGATGCCGTTCAACATGCCCGTCACGGTGGATCCTGCTGCTCGTGCTGGTGACAAGGCGTGGGGCCATATGCAGCCTGGCCTCGACCGAGGCGGCGGCAGACCGCTGGTGTATGCCATGCCGAATCCGCACCCGAAGCGGGAGGTGGTGTCGGTTACGTTGAGGGGCCTGCAGGAATCGCCGTTGTTCGTGGCAGCGCTGACCGCCTACGCGGGGAAGGCCAACCCGCTGCGTCACCTTCCACGGCGTGCATACCGGGTGGCCGGCAGCGGGAAGCCCAGGCGGGTTAGGGAAGCATCGGTTGACCTGGGTGTCGTGGCGCGAACGGAAGTCACCAGCGGAGTCACACGCGGGGCCTGGCTGGCTGCGGAGCACGCGGGCACTGGCACGCGCGAACCCGACCGGGCGCCCGAGGACATTCTCCAGATCGTGGCAGCCGAGGACGCAACGCTGAGGGTGCAGCTGCATGGGGCGCGCAAGCCGGTGGAGCTCTCGGTTGGTGATGCGTTCCGCAAGGGCAGAAGCAGGTGCGGAGACGTGCGACTGGAGGTGCTCGGCTCTGTGCGTCAGTGGATGCAGGTGACGGTGGTTGACGGCGCTACGGGCAGGCCCACTCCGGTGCGGGTACACTTCGAGGGTACGCGCGGCGAGTACATCGCTCCCTATGGTCACCACGAACAGGTGAACGCCAACTGGTTCGAGGACTATGGCGCGGACGTTGTGTTTGGCGGGCGCAACTACGCCTACGTGTCCGGCGAGTTCACCACCGACATGCCGGTCGGCGATGTGTACGTGGAAATCAACAAAGGGTACGAGTATCAGCCGGTCAGGAAGAAGGTGACCATACAGCGCGGACAGAAACAGCTCGAACTGCGCATCGACCGCTGGAAGGACCTGCGCCGCGAGGGGTGGGTTACGGCTGACACGCACGTGCACTTTCTGAGCCCGCAAACCGCCTGGCTCGAGTCGCAGTGCGAGGGGATCAACGTTGCCAACCTGTTGGCCTCGCAGTGGGGGCGACTGTTCACCAACGTGGGCGATATTGCCGGCAAGCCCAACGTGGTCCAGGATGACACCATTGTGTTTGTCGGCACCGAGAACCGCAATCACATGCTTGGACACATGTCGATGCTTGGCACGCAGGGCCTCCCCGTGTATCCGATGTGTGCCGGCGGGCCGAGCGAGTCGTGGGTCGGCGACCCTGACTTTGTCACGCTGGCCGAGTGGGCGCGGGAGAACAAGCGCAAGGGCGGTGTGGTGATCAGGCCCCACTACCCGTACTGCGGGCACACCGAGGACCCCGTGCCGATCATCAAAGGGCTTGTCGACGCGCTGGAGATCGGGCCGAGCCGCCGCAACCAGTTCCCACTGCAGGAATGGTACCGCTACCTCAACTGCGGCTACCGTGTTGCTGTTGCCGGCGGGACCGACAAGATGGGCGCCTACACTGCGCTGGGGTGGGTGCGCACGTACGCGAAACTCGACCCGAACGTGCCGTTCACCTACGACGCCTGGGCGGAGGCGATGCGTGCGGGGCGCACCGTGACGACCAATGGTCCGATGCTCTCGCTGGAGGTGGACGGTAGACAGATAGGCGACACGATCGACATGGCTTCGGGCGGTGGTACGGTCGAAGTGCGTGCGGTGGCGGAATGTTTCTGTCCACTTGAGCGGCTGGAGATTGTCTGTGGCGGCGAGGTCGTCGCGGAGGAGCGTGCGTCGAAGGGAGTGAAGGTGCTTGCGTTTGCCGGGCCGGTGAAGGTGAGCGGAAGCAGTTGGCTTGCGGCCCGGTGCTGGGGCAAGGAGGGACACCCCGGGTCGTACATGGGTGCGCACACCTCGCCGGTGTACGTACGCTGCGGCGACAAGCGGCCGTTCAATGGTCCTGCTGCCGAGCACATGCTGGCGTTGGTCGAAGGCGGCATGGAATACCTGAACACGCTTGCCACGAACTTCGATGAGTCATCACGCCGCCGCATGGTGGGGATGTTCAAGGAGGTGCAGGCAGAGCTGAAGGGGCGGCTGGTGGTGGAGGCGCAGCACGTGCATCACCATGGCGATGGGCACTACCACACACACGGGCATGGAGTGGAGGCGGGGCACCGGCACTAGATCAGGGGGGTACCCGGCGAAGCCACCAAAGCACCAGAAACCAAGCGTGCCTGTGGTGCAGGGGACAGTGCTCCTGAACATGCCTGTCAAGGACGCGGCACCACTGGTGTGACGGCCTTCGCACCATCGATCACACCCAGTCCCGCGGCACTGCGGTTGCCGCGCGGCATCACCCGCCCGTCCGCGCGCAGGATACGCAGGTTCGAACTTGCTGGTGCAGGCTGTCTCCCCGACAGGTGCCGCTCGATCGGCCAGTCGCCAACCGCCTGTGAACCCGCCTCGAATGCACCGATGTCAATGGCGCCATCCGACGGCCGAACGGCCGCTGTCCCAACTGCGAGCAGTGTTGCCACTGGCGGGTGGAATGCCGGCGGGAACAGCGGAT
>CAZJJT010000157.1:7004-8992 GCA_964546395.1 uncultured Fibrobacterota bacterium | reverse complement strand
GCGAGCTTCGTGTTCGCGCGGCATCTCTTGAGCTTCGCGACGGGCGGCAGACCGACAGCACGAAGCGGAACAGGTACCTGTCGATCATGGTTTCGGAGACCGAGCGACTGACCAGGCTGATCAACAACGTGCTGGACTTCGCGCGAATCAACCGCGGCGGCCGGGCGTACTCGCGCCGCCGCGTCGACCTGGTGGAACTGGTCGGCGAGGTGCTTGACAACCAGACCGTGCGTCTCGAACACAACGGGTTCACGGTCGAGACAGCAATCGACGCTGGGGTTGCGCCGGTGGAAGTCGATCCGGAAGCACTGAAGCAAGCCCTGCTGAACGTGCTGGCCAACGCGGAGAAATACAGTGCGGAAGAGAAACATATCGAGGTGCACGTGCGGACGGTGGGCACGGAAGCGGAGGTGAGCATCGCCGACCGGGGGATCGGCATCAGCCCTGCTGATGCACAGCATATCTTCCACGAATTCTACCGTGCCGACGACTCACTCACCTCGCGCGTGCGCGGCACGGGCCTCGGCCTCACCATCTCGCGGCAGATCCTGCGCGACCACGGCGGCGACATCCGTTTCGAACCGAACATGCCCGCCGGCAGCCGCTTCGTCATCACCGTTCCGCTCACACCCGGGGAGCAGCCATGAAACAGCGTGTCCTGGTAGCCGAAGACGATCCGTCGATACTCACCGGCCTGGTGGATCTGCTCGAGGGTGAACACTACGAGGTGGTGGCGGCCACCGATGGTGATGAGGCCCTGAGCGCGTTCCGCGAACGCAAGCCGAACCTGGTCCTGCTGGACATCATGATGCCGGGTCGCAGCGGCTACGACGTCTGTCGGGAGATCCGCAGGAACGACACTGTCACGCCGGTGCTGATGCTGACCGCGAAGGGGCAGGAGGTCGACAAGGTCGTGGGGCTCGAGCTCGGCGCCGATGACTACATCGTGAAACCGTTCGGGGTCAACGAACTGCTCGCGCGGATACATGCTGCGCTGCGGCGTGCCGCCCCGCGGCGCGCCGAGCCGGACAACGGGCCGATCGAGTTCGGTGATGTCCGGGTGGACCCGAAAACGCTCAGGGGCGCGCGTGCAGGACAGGTGTTCGACGTGACGCCGCGGGAGGTGGCGCTGCTGCGCGAGTTCGTTGCACACGACGGGGAAGTGCTTGACCGCAACACACTGCTCGAGCGGGTCTGGGGAGTGAAATACGAGGGCACCACACGCACGCTCGATCAGCACATCGCGAAGCTGCGGCAGAAGATCGAACACGACACGGGCAATCCGAGGTACATTCAGACCGTGCACGGCGCGGGGTATAGATTTGTCTCGAGCGGGTGACAGGAAATTCTTCTGGGAGGGGGCTCCGCCCCCTATACCCCCGTGGGGAAGGTAACGGACCGGTGATGTCGAAGCAACCGCGTACCCCCCGTTCCATCCACTGAGCAGGGAGCGTCTCATGTGCACACGCGGCCTGGTTCGTACGATGCTGGTGGTATCCACGATGGCGCACTGCGGGCTCGCCGGACCCACGGAGCCGTGGACCACGGGCTCGTACTTCCCGTCGTGGGCGAACGTCGCTCCCGTGCGCACGATCCGTCTCGACTACAACGGCGGCCGCACGGCCACCGAGAATGGCGCAGCCCTTGCCGACACGATTGCCGGCCTGCAGCCGGGTGAGCGGCTCGAAATCGGTGCAGGCACGTGGTCGGTGAACCGCTGGTGGAACGTGGTGCTGCACGGCACCGAAGCGGCGCCGATATGGATTGTGGCTGCGCCGGGGGACTCGGTGGTGATCACCCGCCCAAATGAGAACCAGAACGTCATGAACGTCGCGGCCTCATCGGGTGACACCACGACATACGTGTGTTTCAGCGGGCTGGAGTTCACGGGGGGCAGCTCGCTCATCCGCCTGTACCGCTGTGCCAACGTGTGGATCGACTCGTGCACAATCCACCACGGCAACGGTGTGGGGATCACCGCCAACTCG
>CAZJJT010000157.1:0-6994 GCA_964546395.1 uncultured Fibrobacterota bacterium | reverse complement strand
CGACCAACTGCGAATACCTGTGTATCACCCGCAACCACATCCACAATCCCGGCCGGGACAGCGCCACAGCCGAAGGGATGTATCTCGGCGCCAACTACGGCGCCAGCGTGATGCGCTACTCGGTGGTCGCGCTCAACCACGTGCACGACTGCAATGGTGAGCAGGGCGACGGTATCGAACTGAAGCAGGGGAGTTACAACAACTGGATCGCGGAGAACCACGTACACGACTGCCACTACCCCTGCATCATCGCGTACGGCACGGCCGGCGCCGGCATCAACGTGATCGAACGCAACACGATCTACCGCTCGAACGACAACACGATGCAGGTGCAGGGCGAAGCCATCGTGCGCAACAACCTGGTGATCTCAGGCGGAGGCTCGGCCTTCGCCAGCACTGACCACCAGGACCAGACACTCAACCTGACCGTGGTGCACAACACGTTTCTCAACAATGGCACGGTGTGCAATTTCTCCAGCTGGAACAACCGCACCGGGATGGTGTTCGCCAACAACGTGGCCTACAGCCAGAGCGGGACCTCCCTGCGTTTCCCGAACGGGTCCGCGGGTGTGAGCGTCGCCGGCAACGTGGTGCTCGGGAATGCCTCGGGCGTTTCGAGCGGGTTCACCACCGGAAACGGCCTTCAGGATTTCGTGGATCTGGCCTGGGACGGCTCGGCGCGCGACGGCCGGCCGGTGTCGGGCAGCCCGATGGTAGGGACGGCGGATGCTGCGTATGCGGTGGCAGTCGACCTGGAGGGGAACGTGCGCTTGGCGCCGCACGACGCCGGAGCGCTGCTCAACGAGGATGCCGGAGCGGTGCGAAGAGGTGGGCTGACCGTCGTTGTCGCTTCTTCCGTGGCACGGGGCGACTGCACGGCCCTGGTCTCCCTCGACGGGAGGCGGGTGCGGTTCCTCGCTGCTGCTGTCGTTGCACGGCAGGGCGGACTTCTGGTACTGTCGCCTCGTGGTGGAGTTCCGGAACAGGCACGCGCGCGGTAGTGACCACATGGTGGACCCGGGAGGTACGCGGCAGGCAGAACGTGGTCACTGACCGCGTGTCTGGGAACCTGCGCTCCCACTCTTGCTGCAGTGCTGATCAGCGTGCGCGCCGGCGATCCGCAACACTCTGAGCGTCGTGCGGCGGCCCGACCGCCGGAGTCGACATGCGCATCCGCACGATCCCCGGGACTTCCAGGGGGGGAAGCGGCTCACGGCGACGGGCCGGAGGCGGGCTCAGGATGTGCTCGAGCATTGCCCCCACCAGTGCGGGCATGTTGTAGTCGTAGCTTGTCAGACCGTGCGAAAACGCCTCGAACGTGTCGTCGAAGCCCGCAATCGAAAGGTCCTCGGGCACGCGTACCCCGCGCTCACGCGCATGCGCCATCGCGACAAGGGCGGTCCAGTCGTTCACCCCCACAAGCGCGGTGACACCGCGGTCGAGCACCGCACGGTCGAGCACGGGGAACAGCTGCGTCTGTATCGCGCGCCGCAGCAGGTACGTGTCGGTATAGAACGTGTAGAACTTGTCGGAGGAGGCCTGCGCGGAAGGCACCACCGTGCGGGCGAAGTGCTCCAGGTCGCCGGTGAGCCGCACAAATGCCGGCGACTGCATGTGGCTGGCCACAATCCCCTCGAAACCGTTCGCGTCACCCGGCGCGAGCCTGTCAACCGCTCCCCCCATCCCCGCATCCTCGAACGCACGCGCCAGGCCCTCGTAGCGGATACGGCAGTACCGTCGCATGCCCACCGGCGTGAGATAGGACGCGCGGCGATGGCCCAGGCGGACAAGCAACTCACCCATCGCCTGGCCCGCCGTGCTGCTGGTGGCCACCAGGAACTGCCGCGCCCGTGCGTTACGCTCGAGGGGGCGCAGCAGCGGTTCGGTCCCATCCTCGTCCATCACCGCCACTGGAAGTCGCGTGTGCTCCAGGCGCGCAAGCAGGGCCACGAGCCGGTCGGTATGGATCCCCCGTATCCAGACCACGTACCCTACCACCGGGCATCCCTCTTCCTTCGCAACCGCCTCCTGCTCGGTGCGTACCAGCAGCGAAAGGTTCAGTCGGAGACACTCGCGTTCGAGCAGCCGCAGAAACTCCGGGTTGCGCGGGATTACCGTTCCCAGATCGCCGACCGCGTCACTGTGCGCTATCAGCACCAGGGCGGCGCCGGTGGGCGAGACGGGGAGGGCGCGGACCCGGTAGCCCCGCCCGTAGCGCACCAGCCGCCCCTCGGCGCAGAGCGATTCCAGTGCCTTCTTGACAGAAGAGAATGAGACGCCCATCCGGGCGCGCAGCTCCTTCACCGAGGACAGGGAGGAACCGGCTCGCAGCGTACCGTCACCCAACTGCACCAGCAGTTCACGCCGTACCTGTTCCCAGCGACGGGCGGGTGCCCGCTGCGTATCCGCGTGCGCCGCATGTACCACCACCCCCGAGTCGGGCGATCCCACAATGCGAATGCCCCCGCGCTGGACCGGAGAGACCACCCCGAGGCGGCGCAGGTGCGCGAGCGCCTTGACCAGGGTTCCGGGGGAGTAGTGGCCCGCGCGCGCCAGTTCCTTGACCGTCGGCAGACGATCTGTGCCGTGGGTAACCGCTTCCCGCACCTGCTCGAGCAGGTACTCCGATGCCCTCGCGACTGCGTGTGTCAGCTCCTGGGTGGCCACGATGGTAATATTACCACATTCTCTGTTTGACCGCAACAGCAACACACCGCGGCACCAGTCCACCGGCGCTACGTTTGTCTCAGGCACAGATGGTTTTGCGCAGCATCTTGTACGGGACGGGGCGCGCACTTCCCGCCGCCATCGGAATTCGGCCCCCGATGGCTCCCCTGGGGCGGTGCCGAAGTCAACCCGTCCCGTACTTGTGCCGCCCGGCTTGCTCGGCCTGTCCGACTGGTAGTATCTACGCGGTGTGGGTGCACAGAGATCAGTAGACGAGTGCCTGGCACAGCTTGACGCGTGGGCCGCGGAGAAGACTGCGGGACCCTCGGCAGAGCAGCTACACGCGTTTCTCACTCATCGCAACAGTGTCGTGGTTGCGCGCGCGGCATCGTGCGCCGCCCGCCACGGTCATACTTCTCTCATCGATACGCTCAAGGGTTCCTACAAGCGCTTCTGCACCAACGGTCCGAAGACCGACCGGCGTTGTGTCGCGAAGAAGGCTGTGACAAAAGCGCTCGAGGCGCTGGGTTTCGACGAGCGAGAGTGGTTCCTCGATGCCACGCGATGCGTGCAGCACGACCCGTCGTATGGCGGCACCATCGACACGGGCGCTGAGGTCCGCGCCCTCGCGGTCCGCTCGCTCGGACGGTTCGCGTGGTTCTCGGTGGCGCGCCGCCTGGTGGAACTCACCGGCGACCCGGCTCCGCAGGTGCGTGTCGCAGCCCTGGAAGTCATCGCCTCGTTCGGCGGCTCTGAGCCTGCGCTCGTGGTGCTGGCGCGCACCATGGCCGCAGATCCGGTCGAGGAGGTGTTTGGGGCCTGTCTGCGTGCGCTGCTGGCGACCGACACCGAGGAGTACCTTGCGTTCGTGGCAGGCTACCTGGAGGACGAGCGTGACGGAGTCCGTGCGGACGCGGCGCTGGCGCTGGGCGAGACCCGGCGTGTGGAAGCGTTCGATGCGCTGCGGCGCGCGTTCGACAGGGCGACAGCAGTCACCGAACAGCGGGTGATTGTGCTGGCGGTTTCGCTGCTGCGTTCAGAGGAAGCCGAGGCGTTTCTGCGAGAGCACCAGGATGAGCCGGGGCTTGCCGAGACCTGTGCGGAGGCGCTGAAGCAGTATGAGAGGGGGTAGTCGGGAGACAGCACGGGGGGGACACCCCACGTCTCGCATGCCACCTGCCTCATTTCGCCTCTAGGAATGCCACCACCTTCCCGAAGCTCAGTATCCGGCTCACCGAGGCATAGCTGCGGTATGTCCGCTTGAGCGCGGCCAGTTCGCTGTCACTGTCGATCGCATCGCGGATCAACCGGAAGTAGTCTCGCTGTGCAGTGAGGATTTCCCAGCCGCCCGCGGGCCCGTGGCCCGGCACGGCGTGCGCAATCTCGTACTCTCGCAGCAGTGTCTCGAGCGCCGTAGTCCATCGGCCGATATCGGTCCCGCCTGAGCGGAACACCGCCGGATGCCATTGGTTGAACACCAGGTCCCCGGTCACCAGCAGTTTGCGGCTGTGCAGGTACACGACCATGTCGTTGAACGAATGCGCCGCACCCATACTGCGGATCTCCACGTACTCATTGCCCACGCGCAGCACCCGTCCCTGGTCCGGTGCGATCCGCTCATCGGGCAGCGCAGCGCCGTGGCTGGCTTCGCGCCACGCGGCAGTGTCGCAGGTTCCGGCTATCACGCGTGCGTGCGGGTACAGCACGTTGCCCCCCGTATGGTCAACGTGCAGGTGCGTGTTGACGATGGTTACTTCCGCGCCCGGCGCTTCACGCTCCACCAGCTCTCTGAGCCGTGCCGCTCCGCGTCCCATCTTGGTGTCCACCACCAGGACCCGGTCCCGCTGCGGGCTCACCAGCACAACCGAGTTGCCCCCGCCGCCCGTGTGAATCCACAGGAGATCGTCGTATTGGCTCACGGTCTCTTCGAGCAGCGGCCTCAGCTCTACCCACAATACGGCACCTGCCACAACCACAATCAGCACCAGCGCACCCGCTGCCCACAGCAGCACCTTTTTCATCGCACCGCCTCCGTACCCGTGTTCTCCACGAAAATAGCAAAACCACCGCTCGCACAGTGGTAGTTTCCGGGCATTATGCATGTCGCGGCCACTATCAACTGCAAGGGAGGCGTGGGCAAGACCACGCTTACCGGCAGCCTCGCTCAGGGTCTGGCGCTCTGCGGGTACCGCGTGCTGGCAATCGACAACGATCCGCAGCACAGCCTGTCGACGATGCTCGGGGCGGGGCTTTGCTCGCCCTCCGTGCGCGACGTCTACCGTGCACCCCCCGCGGAAGCGGGGCAGGTGCTGCTGCGTGCCATACGGCGCACGACCGTTGACAAACTGCACATTGTCACCGCCGACCGGGCGCTGAGTGTATCCGATGTGCCGGACCCGTTGTTCCTGCGTACAGCGCTGGAGCGGGCTTCCGCCGCGCGCTGGTACGACTACGTACTCATCGACAACGCGCCGGGACTCGAATCGCTGCAGCTCTGCGCGGTGCACGCGGCCGACAAGCTGCTGGTGCCGGTGGAGCCGCGGCAGTTTGCGTTGGATGCGACCGTGGAGCTGCGACGCTCGCTTGAGGTGCACCTGGGGATGTCGGCGCCGGCGATGCGGGTCGTGGTCAACTTCCACCGTGACACGGCGCGTGACAAGGCGTTTGTCCTTGCCCTGCGCTCGCTGTTTCCCGGTCGTGTCACACAGACCGCGGTGCCCTGGGATCCGGTGTTCGACGAACTGGTCACGCAACACCGTGTGCTGTTCGTTGACCGCTTGGCATCGAAAGCCGCGGCCTACTATCTTAAACTCGTGCACGAACTCTTCGACCTCAACGAGGAACAACTGTGGCAGCGAATGACCGGAAATCCAGCTCCTCCCGCGGCAGCGCGGGGCGGCCGTCGAAGCGCAACGGCAAAGCGCACACGGCGGCGGACGCGGAAACGCTAGAGCAGCAGCTCGCCGAGCAGATCATCGGGCACAGCCAGGCTGAAGCCGCGGCGGGTGATGCCGGGGCGCCGGTATTCGAGGAGCCGCCGGTGCAGCCGGTGAGTCCGCAGCGTGTTCCTCCCGCACCGAAGTCTTCGGGGAGCGGCCCGCTCAAGGCGGTGGCTGTCTTTGTCCTTGCCCTGCTTGGACTGGCGGCCGTGCTCGTGCTGGGTCGCAAGGCGCGCCGCTGATCACCTGCACGAGTTGCTCCGGTGAGTCGGCCGTGTGGTGCGGGCCCGCAGGCGCGAGGCGTTCCCGTCCGTGCCAGCCCCAGCAGACAGCAACCGTGGTGACCCCCGCCTCACGTCCCTCGCGAATGTCGCCGACAGTATCGCCGATATAGAACGCCGGAAGACCGGGGTGCCGCGCTGACAGCGCACGAATCTTGCCTACCTTGCTGCGCCCGGCTTCACTGCCCAGTACGTCCGCAAACGCCTCGATCCCGAATCGCGCCAGATCGGCCCGCACCACGTCGCCTACGTTCGATGTCACCACGTAGAGCACGTGCTCGCGTGCGAGCGTCGCAAGCACTTCGGGCATCCCCGGGAACACGCTGTAGCTGGCTGCCCGTGCGCGCAGAAGGCGTGACATCGTGACCAGTACCGGGTCGTGTTCCTCCACCGGCATGCCCGCGGCCCGCATCCCGTCATACATGTTCCCGTCGAACATCCGCAGGAACCCCTCGCGGTCATGTATCTGCGTGTGCCCGTGCTCGCGACAGGCCTGCAGGAACGCATCGAGAAAGTACTGGAGCGAGTCGGCAACTACTCCGTCGTAGTCGAACATGAGGAGGGAGCGCGTCGTCGGCATGATACCAGGCGGGACTCGCAAGTCTCAGCGCACGTAGACGACGCGCGTACTGCAGATATGGTCATGCAACGCCCGCTTCTGGGCGTCGAATGCGGCCATCAGGTATCCCAGACAAAGCAACCAGCCGCTGAGCTGCTTGGCGAAGAGGCGACCCGTGGCCCTTCCGTACGAGACCGACCCGCCATCGTCGGTAACCACCTTCAGCCCCAGCGCCATCTTGCCGGGCGTCGCACCCTTGGCCCCCACGAACCAGATCTCGTAGGCGATGCCACAGCCGAGACCCAGCAGGAACGTGAGGCCGGCAAGGAGTTCCTCGCCAAGTCCGGCAACTGCCAGGAACACACCCTCAGCCGCACCGGCGATCCCCATCGCGGTCATCAGTATTACAGCGTCCAGGATGCAGGCGCCCAGACGCGCCCAGACGCCGGCGTAGCGTAGCGGTGGTGACGACACGGCAACGACGCTTGCCTGCGTCGCGGGCTCGCCGGGCATGGTCCGCACCTGCGGCTCCGCCTCACGGACGTCCT
>CAZJJT010000156.1:0-9044 GCA_964546395.1 uncultured Fibrobacterota bacterium | reverse complement strand
CGGACTGCTATCTGTTCGTTCTGTTCGAGCGGTTCATTCACCGGGGCATTCTCTCGGGCAATGGTTGACAGCGGTACGAATCGCAGAAAATACTCCCGGCTGCGGGGTCCGGAAGTCAGCGCTGCGTCAGTGTTCTGCCGAGCGCCAGCGCCTGCGCAACCGCGTCCGGCCTGTGGTCGGCCACCAGCCTGTTGTCGGGACACGAGGCGAGTCGAACCGACCCGACCGTTTTCACCTTGAAGTAGTCGTGCAGACGGTCCGCGATCCAGTCAACTATCTCGGTGTAGCGGTCGGCCTCGTCACCGTAGGTCAGCACGATTGCTGCCCTGCCACCAGGGGGGTAGTGGCACTCGACCCCGGGGTAGAAGAAGGCGAACATGCGGTCGATGAACGCCTTGAGCTGTGCGCTGACATGGTCGAAATAGACGGGGGTACCGATCACGAGCCCCATGTCGGGTTGGACGGCCGCGTAGAAACGATACATGTCATCCTTCAGTACGCAGCCGGTGCCCTTCTTGCATGCCGCGCACCCCATGCATCCGGCGATCTTCATGCGCCCAAGGTGCATCACCGAGGTCTCGACGCCCTCACCCCGTGCACCCTCCAGGACCTTTCCCACCAGATATGCCGTATTGCGCGTTGCGCCATGGCTGCCGTTGATACCGAGGACCTTCGTGGTTCACCCCTCTCTATTGAGACGCGCTGTCCTGGTAGGCCGCCAGTACAGTCGCTTCGAGCGTGGCGTACGCTTCGGGGAGCAGATGCTCCCGAAGGAGGTCACGGAGGAGCATGAAGCGTTCGTAGGCCACGTCGACCAGGCCCTGCTCGAGAAGGTTGTAGATGAGCACGATATTCTGCTGGGCCAGTTGACGGTTCGCGTCACTTTCGCTGCGCGTACCGAGACCGGAATTCGTGCGACCGCCCGAAAGGGCCACCTCCGCCTTCCGGCGCTCCTCTTCCATCCTGCGCTCAAGCTCTTCGCGCTGCGCACGTTCGATCGCCTGGCGGACACGCTCCTTCTCCGCCTTGAGCTTCTCGCGTTCCTCCCGCTGCCTGTTGCGTGCCTCGCGCCGATGCTTCCTGCGCCACTCCTTCTCTTCCTCCATCTGCAGGGCGACCCGCGCGGCCTCGGCACTGTCGGCCCGCTCCCGCGCGCGCCTCTTGGCCCGTTCCCCCAGATCGTCGAGAAGCACGTTGCCGTCCGGCTGCGTGGCATCGGCGAGATCGACAAAGACCTTCCGCATCTCGGGGTCGTATTCCCTGCGCTCGATCGCCGCCGCACCCATCATCGCGTGATCGACCACTGCCAGCTTCTCGCGTGACACGCCGCGCACGCGAAGCACGTTGTCCATGTAATCCTGCGCCGCGCTTCGTCCCTGCGTGTTGTACACCTCGATATTGACATCCACCAGCGAGTCCTCGCATGCTGCGATTGATCTGATCAACCGGTCGCGGTGTGCCTGGTACACGCGGAGTTGCTGCGCGGAGAGATCGCCCCCGACATTGCCCAGGCGCCGGTCGATGAGGCCCAGAGTGCGCCATGCACCGTGGAAATCGTGCACCGCGATACACTTCTGGACCGCGTGCATGTCCTCTTCGATGTAGCGCCGCTGGTCGGCGAGCTTGATGCGCGAACCCATGGCCGCGTTGTAGCGCTGCACCTGCTGATCGGTGACCGCGAGCACACCGCGGTTGGCGTAGCAGTAGTCGAGCCCCGCGCGCACTTTCTCCATGTCGCCCTTGTTGAGTGCTGCGGAAATCTGCGCGAGGACCTGCTTAGCGACCTGTGAACTGCGCCGCGCAATCAGGCCCTCGATCTCGCGAGCCTTGGCACGGTCGAGCGCAGCGAACTGCTCCACCAGGCCCTGGAGCCTGATGAAATCGGGGCGGGTACGGCCGACCTCGGCGTTGAACTGGTCGACCAGTTCGTTGAGTCGAACGATGTTCTGCGTGCGCTCCTGGTGTACCAGCTCCCGCTCTTCAAGAAATATCTGGTACTCCAGTTCACTGACTTTCCACAGGATGTACTTGCTGTTGACATCATCCCTGGCCAGGCGCTTCAGCTTGTTGACCACGTTGCGCGCCTGCTCGATCGCCGACTCCTGACTCATCTGCGTGGCCGCTTCGAGCATCGCCACGCTGAAATTCTCGTACGCGCGCTGGATTACCGTGTCGATATAAGTCTGCGAGAGAT
The DNA here is from genome assembly GCA_964546395.1 of uncultured Fibrobacterota bacterium. Taxonomy (GTDB): domain Bacteria; phylum Fibrobacterota; class Chitinivibrionia; order Chitinivibrionales; family CAZJJT01; genus CAZJJT01. The sequence goes on along the minus strand of CAZJJT010000156.1, from coordinate 6,850 downwards.
ACCCCTGCTTCTCCGCGCCGCTCGGCCTGCTGCCGCGCCAGGGGAGCAGGGCCGTTGCCAGGACCGCAACAATGGCCACGGCGCACGTGCGTATTCTGAAGCAGCGGTGCGTGTTCAATCGCGGGTCCCCCACAAGTGCGCCGGCATGAAAAGGAATATACGCACGTTCAGTCCCCTTTGCCACGCTCAGCAGTCGTGGTGTCGTCTCGCCTGCCCATGCTTCTGTTCAGCGCCGAGACCAACTCGCTGGCCTCGAACGGCTTGCGCACCAGTTCCACTCCCTGAGTCTGCATGAATGCCACGTCTGCACTGTCGGCGTATCCTGTGGCCACCACCACGGGGAGTTGAGGGGCAAGCGACCGCAGTTTCTCGTAGCAGCACCTGCCGCTCATCTGTGGCATGTTCAGGTCGAGCAGAATGACATCGGCCCGCCCGCCCTCGCCCACGTAGGCAAGCGCCTCGGCTCCCGTGCTGCACAGCACCGACTGGTAGCCTGCCGTGCGGAGCACGTCTTCGCACATGTCGCGCACCAACTGCTCGTCGTCCACCACGAGCACGGTTCCCGTGCCCGGCAGCGCTCCATGGCCCTCGGGCCGCGCAGGGGCGGTGTCCTGCTGCTGCGGCGCGGCGGGCAGCAGGATTCGGAAGGTCGTGCCGCGGCCCGGCGCGCTCTTCACGGCGATGCGGCCCCGGTGCGACTCAACCGTCCCGTACACGCTCGCGAGGCCCAGACCTGTGCCCTTGCCGATCTCCTTGGTGGTGAAGAACGGATCGAACAGGTGATCCAGCACATGCTGCTTCATCCCCGTACCGGTGTCGGCAACCGTGAGACTCACGCACGGGCCCGCGGGTGGCCGCGGCGCACTGCCGTGCCTGGGCGAGGGCTCGACGGTCTCGTGCCCGGTGGCGAACGACAGCACGCCGCCCTCGGGCATCGCGTCACGCGCGTTCAGCGCAAGGTTCATCACCACGTTCGCCAACTGCGCCGGGTCGCCCATCACCGTGGTTTCTCCCTTCGCCAGGCGGGTGCGCACCTCGACACGCCGGTCGATGGTGTGCCTGAGCAGGTCGACCACGTCACTCACCGTCCGGTTGAGATCGACACGGATCATGCCGGAAGCGCCGCGGCGGGAGAATGTCAGCAGCTTGGCGGTGAGATCAGCCGAGTGGTGCGAGGCCTCGAGGATACGGTCGACGAAGCGGCGCAGCTCGGGGTTCGACGTGTCAAGCTCGGCCTGCAGCAGTTGCGCGTTACCCATGATAGCCCCGAGCATATTGTTGAAATCGTGGGCCACGCCGCCTGCCAACTGCCCGAGTGCGTCGAGTTTCTCGTTCTGCCGTCGCTGCTGCTCAAGCTGGTCGCGTTCGCGCTCCATTGTGCGCCGCGCGGTGACATCCCGGGCAATGCCCAGCACCAGGCTTTTCTCCCCGATATGCACGGGATAGGTCAGGATCTCCACGTCCACCCGGCTGCCGTCCTTGCGCCGCAGCCGGAACTCATCGGGTCCCGTGGGCTTGCCGAGTGCGTTGACCGCCAGGAGCCTGCCGGCACGGGGCAGATCGAGAGCGCTGAGCAGCGCAAGCCGCATGATACTCCTGCCGATCAGTTCTTCGCGCGAGTACCCCGTTATCTCCTCCGCGCGGCGGTTTCCTTCGACGAACGTACCTGTGAGGTCGCTCAGGTAACAGGCATCGGGCGCGCATTCGAACACGATGCGGAACCGCTCTTCGGACTCCCGCAGTTCCCGCTCGATCTCCTCACGGCGTGCTATTTCGTTGGACAGGCGTTCGTTCGCCCGGCGCAGCTCCCCGGTCTGTGTCACCAGTTGGAACATGCGGTACCGGACGATCGAGACGAACAGCGCGCCCGCCCACACGAGCGACAGGATGTTGGCGACCGGCGGCAGGCGTTGCGGGACCAGCCAGCGCGCGGCGACGTTGCTGAACGTGCCGAGGGGAAGGATCAGCAGGACGGAACCCACGAGCAGACGGGCGCTCTGGCGCACGCCCGGGGCCGTGCTCGCCCGTCCGTACCGATGCACCATCACCGCGCCCGCAAGCGCAGTGGCCAGGTAGAACACGTAGTATGCGTAGGTGAACGGCGTTCTCTGCCAGACACCGTCCCAGCCGTAAGCAAACGCCTCGTAGCCGGCAAACAGCTGGCCGGTAGACTGCGCGTACAGGAACACCGCCGGCGGAAGCCAGAGGATGGCGTGCAGCCAGGGGGTCCTCAGCAGGCGCATGCGGTCGGTGAACGCGGCGGCAAACAGGACCCAGAACGGCCCGAACGTCGTCCAGCCGCATGCTGAGACGTTACCGAATACCACCGCGGTACGGCGGCTGACATAGGGGAAGTAGGTTACCGTATGGCCGAGAGACCATATCGCCAGTGAGAGCAGAAGGAGGCTGGCGAACACGGCCCGCGCATCGCGGCGGTTGCTGGCCAGCAGAAGCACAGAGAGGGCCACGTAGCTGAGCATGCAGGCGAAGTGGATGTACGAAAGCAGCGGCATGTGCTCAGCAGGCCCGGTTGGGATAGTCGGGTGCGCGCGCGGCGAGGGGGGTACTCCATTCTACCACAGAGCCGCCCCCGGAGCAAGCACGATGGTGCCCCGGGGGCGTGCTGAAAGCCTGCCGGCTCAGTCGGTACGGTGCAGCTCCACCCGCCGGTTCTGTGCCCGCCCGTCAGCGGTCGCGTTACTGGCAATCGGACGGCCTTCGCCGTACCCCACCGCCAGCAGTCGCGCCGGGTCGATCCCCTTGCGGATGAGATAGTTGCGCACCGACTCAGCCCGCTTCTGCGACAGCGACATGTTCACCGCGTCGCTGCCCTGGCTGTCGGTGTGACCCTGGATCTCCAGCCGCACCTCGGTCCACTCCGCCAGCGACTCGTACACCATGTTAAGCACCGTGAACGAGTTGGGAGTGAGCACCGCCTTGCCCGACTGGAAGGTCACGCCTTTCAGCACAAGGGCCCCGCGCTGGATCTCCTTGGTCTTCGGACAGCCCTGGTTGTCCGGCGAACCGCGCACGTCAGGGCACTTGTCCCACTCGTCCGCCACGCCGTCACGGTCGTTGTCCATGTCCGGACACCCGTCGTCGTCCTCGAACCCGTCACGGTCCTCGGCGCTCGACGCGCACCGGTCCTGCCCGTCCGGCACACCGTCCTGGTCGTTGTCCGGGTCCGGGCACCCGTCACTGTCTTCGAACCCGTCCATGTCCTCGGCTTTGTCCGGACACTTGTCATTCTTGTCGTCGATACCGTCGTTGTCCGCGTCGTACACCGGGCACCCGTCACAGGTCGCGGCCTCATTGGGACACTTGTCCTTCTCATCGGCGATGCCGTCCTGGTCGTTGTCCGGCTCCGGACAGCCGTCATCATCCTCAAACCCGTCGAGGTCCTCGACCAGTTGCGGGCACGGGTCCTTCTTGTCAATCAACCCGTCACCGTCCGAGTCACGCTCCTTGAGAACCCCGTCCCAGCCAATGGTGACCTGCGCGCCGTAGACCGGACTCGGGGCGGTGCTGTACGAAGAGCCCGCGGTGTTCCAGTCGGTGCGGTACTCGGACTTGTCGGATGAAATACCGATGTCGCCGGCGGCGGTAATGAACAGCCCGAAAGGAAATCGCACACGGACGCCGGGGGTCACCACCAGCGGGCTGTTCTCGAAATGGCGTACCGAAAACCGCTCCGCATAGGTCGAGAGAAGCGCTTCACCACTCACTTCGCCAAACAATGTCAGCCACGTGATCGGTGAGTATTCCAACCCGAAGGCGCCGGTGAGTACACTGTTGCGCTTGATATCGGCGACGACCACACCGACATTGGCGTGGAACTGGATAGGGAACTTGGGCCAGAGCCGGTCGAAATGCAACGACCACGCCAGCACCGGGTTGAACAACCAGTCATCGGCGGTGAACGGGCTGTCGCCGCCCTCCGCGCTCTCCGGATCGACGTGGTAGAGGTGGCGCGGGAAATACCCGCGGTCATCAGCGCCGGTCGGCATGATCAGGCGGCAGAACAGCGCCTGGGCGAACACCGGGTCGGTACGCTGGAGCGGAAGGGCGAGTTTGACGGCAAGCTCCAGGTCGCCGATGCCTGCCCGGTCGGCGTCCCAACCGGTGATATCGTAGTACAGCGGCAGCTCGAGGCCGACATCCCAGAAACGCGTGAGCCCGTAGGCAACGAAGATGTCGCCGGAGAGCAGTTGCGGCGACTCGCGGCTTACCGCCTGGCCGCCTTCGAGCACGGTCTGGGTGCCGCCTGCGCCCGACACGTAGCCGTAGTCACGGTCGTACTTGAGCGCGGCACCTGCCCGAAGGTGGAACGCGTCCATGGGACGCGCGGAAATGCAGCGTATAATCCCCTCCTGGCCGCCCGAGTTGATGTTGTCGGCGCGCACGAGCGCCGTGCAGAGAAGGGCTGCAGTCGCGAGATGCCGAACCAGCGTGGAACTGTGTGCCATCGCTCACCTCCATCGGGACCTGGTATGCTCACGAGTATCGCATGACGCCCCACAGGGACGCTACCAGCTAAATACTATATGGGGCCGAGCAGTGATCACTCTTTGTCGGCCATGCTGTGCATGCTTCCCGGGCAAGGGTTGACAGTGCGGGGTGAGAGGCCTATTTTGCTTCATGTACCCAACAGAGGAGGGAGGTGGGATGATGGGACGGATGCTCGTGACAGTGGTGCTGGCGGGGGCGGTGGCGTTCGCGGTGGCGGCAGGCAAGGAAGAGGCGAAGAAGACGGAGGCCACGGCGGAGACGAAGGCGAAGGTCGAGCCGAAGAAGGACGAACCGAAGAAGGCAGAGGCCAAGGCGAAGGTCGAGCCGAAGAAGGACGAACCGAAGAAGGCAGAGGCCAAGGCGGAGGTCGAGCCGAAGAAGGCGGAACCGCAGATGGCTGCGACTGCAGCGGCGGCCCCCGCAGAGTCAGCGATTGAGGCGGAGCGCGTGAGTGTCTGCACCGGCATTGTGGATCGGGAACCCGAGGGTGCCGCGGAGAGTTTCCCGGTGAGCGTCGGCAAGGTGTTCTGCTTCTCGCATATCAAGGGCGCGGAGGACTCCGTCGAGATTGAGCACAAGTGGTACCTCGGGGAAGACCTCCGTTCGGCCGTCACGCTTCCGGTGAAATCGTCGAGCTGGCGAACCGCGAGCAGCAAGCGGATCGACTCCACCTGTGTGGGTGCGTGGAAGGTGGAAGTGGTTGATGCCGCGAGCGGCAACGTGCTCCAGACCGCGGTGTTCAGCATTCAGTAGCGGAGCAGCGGCACCACTTTCGTCTCGCGCTGCGCGCCGTCGACAAACCGCACTACGACGGCGCGCGCAGGTGCCGTGTTCGAACGGCGAGTCAGCACGCAGGTGCCCTGGGCGGCTTGGGGACGGGCGGTGGTGAGAACGGCCCCGTCGAGCCCCAGCACCGTGAGCAGTGCCGAACCCGCGGCATGTGCACGATAGCCCACCGTCAGGTGCCCGCTCGCGTCCATGCTGATACTGCTGATCCCCACCCCGGTGCTCGGTGCAGTCGGTGCGCGGTGAAGCACAGTGTTGGCTTCGAACGGGATCTGGGGCGACCAGTCACAAATCGAGGGCTCGCCGTACTGCGCGACCCGAATCTCGATTGCGTTGCCGGCGAGGGGCGGTATCACCCAGACATAGTCGCCCCAGTCAGGGTCATCGGTGGCGATGCCCCGGTCGACGATCAGCCGCACGGTCTCCTGCCCGTCGGTGGAGTACGACAGGTCGACCTGCTCGAGCCCCTGCGCGGTCCAGCGGATGTGCACCGTGTCACCGGCCCTCCACGAGTCGCCCGATGAGGGGCTCGTGACCGTGATCGATTTCACCTCGGCCAGTTCGACCGAGTCCTCGTTGCTCCACGCGGTCGTGTCGGTTCCGGCACACGCCGCAACACGGTAGTGGTACATGACTGCTGCAGACAGCCCGGTATCGGTCCACGACACGCTGCCGGCCGCGAGCGACGCGTGTGGCAGCCACGGTCCAGTGCTGTCGCGGCGCTGTACCACGAACCCCTGTTCGGTGGTGGTGTTGTCGGTCCAGGCGAGAGCGGCAGAGGAAGGGCCGGCCGCTGTTGCCGTGAGGCCGGTGGGTGCGAGCAGCGACAGTGCGACGTTGAGTGTTACCGTGTAGTTCACTGCGTTGGTGGCGCCGCCGCCCGAGACCGTAACCGCCGCATTGTACACCCCGGGCGAAAGCCCGTCCGGGTCGACCGTGTTTGTCAAGGTCTGGCTGTTGCCGCTGCCGCCGCGTACGACCGTGAGCCAGGCGGGTACACCCTGGGTTGAAACATTCGTCAGTGTACCGATACCGTCATTGCTCACCCGCACCACCTGTCCCGGCGGCACGGCCCCGTCCTGCGAGACGAAGTCCAGTGACGACGAATCGAGTGCGATGAGCGGACCGTCGACAGGTGCTGCCGGCAGATCGCCGTTCCAGAAATCGTACGGTTGGCAGTTGCCGATGAGGTGCCACTCGTTGGTGCTCAGGCAGTGCACGTGGCCCAGGCCGCTTGAGGCGTCCTCGCCGGTGGTGACGACATGATCGTTGGAGGAGTGCGAGAAACGGTGGAACACGAACCGCGGCAGTCCCGAACCGCCCCCGGGGACCGCTCCCGGTGCGATCATCGTGTCGACAATCGCCTTGGTGTCGAAATCGTGGATGAATGCGACCTGGTGGTAGCTGTAGCCGAGGGCACCGCCCGTGTTGCGGGTCACGAGTTGACCGTTCGGCGATACGGTCCCCTGGCAGCCGCCCCCGAACGTCTTGCTCACCAGTGAAGGGAAATCGTAGCCGAACGATCCCTCGCTGCTGCCGTTCTTCATGCTCGCCC
>CAZJJT010000155.1:0-9086 GCA_964546395.1 uncultured Fibrobacterota bacterium | reverse complement strand
GCTCAGCAGCCTGAAGGTGGACGGCGGGATGGTGGTGGATGAGTTGCTGATGCAGTTCCAGGCGGACGTGTTGGGGATACCGGTAGTCCGGCCCGCGGTCAACGAGACCACCGCGCTGGGGGCCGCCTACGCCGCCGGCCTGGCGGTGGGGTTCTGGTCGGGCGGGGACGAGCTGAGGGCCAACTGGTCCGAGCAGAAGCGCTGGCTGCCCGACAGGTCCAGTCGTGCGCGAACCGAGTACTACGGTCGCTGGAAGGAGGCGGTTGAGCGGACCCTCGGCTGGGTGGAGTGAGCGGGCCGGTGCGGCAGCCAGAGACGGTGCTTGCCGGGATCCCTATATCTCCACGTTGCCCGAGAGCTTGTCGTAGAAGCGCGCGAAGTCGTACTTCCGCGGGTCGTCCTCGGGCAGGTCCATCAGGTCAAGCGCTTCCAGCGGGTGTACATTGAGCATCCCGGAAACCATGTACGGGATGTAGTACCCCCACTGGATCTCCTTCTGCAGCGGCAGGATCACTTCGCCGATAACCTGCAGAAGCGGCCGGATGTTGAACTTGGGGTTCTTGAGGAAGCCGATCAGCAGCTCGAGGGGGCAGTTGCCCGCCGCACGGCCCAGCCCGTACAGCGTCCCGTCGAGGTAGTTGACATTCTTGATGATCGCCTCGATGGTATTCGCGTACGCCAACTGCTGCTGGTTGTGCGCGTGTATGCCGACTTCCTTGGTCTTCAGCGTCCGCTGGTACTTGTGCACGAGGTAGTCGATGTCCTCGCTGTACAGCGCGCCGTAGCTGTCGACTATGTAGCACGCGTAGATCTTCGTCTCCTGCTCAATCTGCGCAAGGGCCTCGTCCAGCTCCCGGTCAAGTGCGTGCGAGACGGCCATGATGTTGATAGTCGCTTCGTAGCCCTTGTCGGTGGCGTTGTTGGCCAGGTTGATCGCCTTGTCAATATCCTTGACATACGTCGCCACGCGAATGACGTCAACCACGCTCTGCTCGCGCGGAAGTACGTCGTCGGCCGACGCCTTGTGCGCATCCTGCATCACCGCAACTTTCGTGGCGTACGGCTTGTCTCCCACCACCTTCTTCAGCAGGTCCTCGTCGCAGAACCGCCACGGCCCGTACTTGTCGGGTGAGAACATCTCCTTGGAGTTGCGGTATCCGAGTTCGACGATGTCGACGCCGGACTGGCAGATCGCGTGGTAGACTTTGCGCACCGTGTCGAGGCTGAACTTCGAATCGTTCATCAGCCCACCATCGCGGATCGTGCAGTCGGTTACCTTGATCTCAGGACGGAACATGGTGGTCTTCCCCTGTGCACCGTGTCACGGGTGCGGTGCGCGGTGCCTGCTACTGGTTGTCGTATTTCTCGATTTCGTCGTGGACGTACTGTATCTGTATGCCCGCTTCCGCGAACATCTCCTCTGACTCCCTGCCCGCGTGGTACTTGCGTTCACACACCACGCGGACGATCCCGCAGTTGATTATCAGCATCGCACAGGTACGGCACGGGGTCATGCGGCAGTACAGCGTCGCGCCCTCGATGCCCACCCCGAGCTTCGCTGCCTGGCAGATCGCATTCTGCTCGGCATGCACGGTCCGCACGCAGTGCTGGGTCACGCTGCCGTCTTCGTGTACCACCTTCTTCATCTGGTGCCCGGCGTCGTCACAGTGCTTCAGTCCCTTCGGTGAGCCCACGTACCCGGTAACCAGGATCTGCTTGTTGCGTGCTATCACGCAGCCGCTCCGGCCCCGGTCACAGGTCGCGCGCTTGGCAATCGCACTGCACACTTCCATGAAGTACTCGTCCCATGAGGGGCGTCTGTACTGAGCTGTGTCAGCCATATGCGCTTTCCCTGCCAACCGTAACCGGTCGCTTTCGTGGTACGTCCTGCCCCGTGCAGCTCATGTGAGCCGGTCGAGTTTCTCGACCCGCCGCTGGTGCCGCCCCCCCTCGAACGTCCCGCCCAGCCACGCGTCGAGGATCGCCCGCGCCTCCTCCTCGGAGGTCAACCGCCCACCCAGAATCAGCATGTTCGAGTCGTTGTGGCGCCGAGACAGCGCAGCCATCTGCGGTGACGTGCACAGTGCGGCCCGGACACCCTTGAACCTGTTGGCGCTGATAGACGCGCCCACCCCCGCTCCGCAGATCCCGATTGCACGGGCATATGTCCCGTCCGAGACCTTCGCCGCCACCGCACCCACGAGGTCCGGGTAGTCATCCTCGGGCTCCACAGTGTGCGCGCCCAGGTCAACGGCCTCTATGCCGTGTCGGGCAAGCTCCCCCTTGAGGAACTCCTTCAGTTGGAACCCGGCATGGTCGCTGCCGATAGCAATCACACTGCTGGTGGCCACACGCACCCCTCTGTCTGGATTGTCTCGTTGTCGCGAAGGGCGAAATATACAACCCTTGCCCTACAGTGCCTTGACCACCCCGCCCGTCAGCACCATCTTCACCGCATCCTCGGTACTCATGTCGAGTTGGCGCACCTTGCTGCGGGGGACCACAGCAAGATAGCCGCTGGTGGGGTTGGGCGTGGTGGGGATGAACACCGTGGAGTACGTTTCGTCCTCGGAATCCAACGGCAACTGGCTGCTTTTCATGACTCCCGTGCTGAACGCGACCATCCAGATTCCCTGGCACGGGTACTCCACCAGCACCGGCCGGGCGAAGAACCGCTCCTTGTCCAGCGAGAACACTTCAATGACCTGTCGGGTGGCGTGGTACACCGTGCCAACCCCGGGGATCGCGCCGACCACCCGCTCCATCAGTCGCGTGACCGCCCGTCCCACAAGAGTGCGTACCAGCATTCCCCATACCGCGAGTGCGAGACACACGAGCAGAAACAGCGCTATCTCGGCGCCCACCACCACGGTCCGGTTTTCGCGCAGCGCAGTCGGGAGAAACACCAGTACGTTGTCGAGTCGCCGCTCCACCAGGCGGAAGAGAAACGTGATGACCGCCACGGTGACTGCGACCGGGAGCAGGGCGAAGATGCCCTGAAGCATGTAGGAAACCAGGGAGGGGTGTTTTCTCATCGTGGGTTGCTGGTTGGGGACTACCGAAAGAGGAACAGAATGCTCAGGCCGAGCCCTGACCGGTAACCATGCGGTGCAGCATCCTCGAGCCCTCGTGACATGTACGGAGGAGTTTGATGCCGGCAAGTGTGCAGGGCTGCTGGTCCTGTGTGGCGCTGTCGACCCAGACGACCCTCCCTTCGAATCGCACTATCCGCCGGAGAAACCGTGAGCGAAGACCGAGGATCACGCGTGAAGAACCGCGCAGCGCGCACGGCGTACAGATACGGAACCCGCCGCGACTTACATCCAGCGTGTCCACTTCATCGCCGGGCCCGGTAAGCAACAGCAGACGGCGCGGCCGCACCGTGCCTGGCACCGAACGCTTGACCCGCGGATGACGACGTTTCTCAATCATGGGCGGTATTCCCCTCCGGTTGGCCCCCCGACCGAGCTTCAGCCTCGTGCCCGGAGATGCCTGCCGATTCCAGCACCAGCCGCGTCACTTCCTCAGACGGTCTGCGGCTTCCCAGCATGTTGCGCAGAGAGACCAGTTTCTCCACCGCAACGCGGTAGTTGTCGCGGGAGCTGAGAAACCGATCCAACTCTCCCGCCAGCTTCAGACCTGTTACACTGTCCTGAATGCACTCGGGCAGAAGCGACTCGCCGGCAACGATGTTCGGAAGCCCGATGTACGGGATGCGTACCAACATCCTGAAAATACGATACGAGATGGCGGACGTGCGGTAGGCGATGACATGCGGGATTCCACGGAGGGCTGTCTCGAGTGTGGCCGTACCGGATGTCACCAGGGCAACGTCTGCCTCCTCCATCACTTCGTCGAGCGGCCCCTCCGCAATCTCCACACCCGGCATCTGCGTCGCCACCTCGTACAACTCGGGCGGAAGCCAGCTGACACGGGAGACCACTACCCGCAGTTGCCGGTAGCTCCGACGAAGCAGCATGTACGCGTCGAGCATCGGTTTCAGCATCGTCCGCACTTCCTGACGGCGGCTGCCGGGTACCACCGCGATACGATGGAACGTGGCCGGTTTGGGCGCGAGAAGGTCTTCGCGGATATTGCGGCTCTCGTCGAGAGCTTCCACCAGCGGGTTGCCCACGAACTCCACCCGGGCTGTCCCCCCCTCGTAGAGCGAGGTCTCGAAGGGGAAGATGCAGGCGATCGCCGTGGCATGCCGTCGCAGGACTTCAGCCCGCTTCGGTTTCCATGCCCAGACCTTCGGGGCGATGTACCACACGACCGGAATTTGCATTCGGTGCGCCGTTTTCATCAGGGGGATGTTGAATCCCGCGTAGTCGACCAGCACGAGCGCGTCCGGCCTGTGCGTGCGCATGTCCGCGACAAGCGAACGCCTCGCCCGGAGCAGGAACGGCAGACTCCGAAGGACCTCGGCGAAGCCCATGCAGGTGAACGGCTCGAACGGGAGCAGCGGCTCCAGACCCGCTTGGCACATGTGCGCCCCGCCGACGCCGACACAGTGACAGTCGGGGCAGCGGTTGCGCAGCTGGCGTACGACATGCGACGCGTGCATGTCGCCGGAGGGGTCCCCTGCCACAAACATGAACCGGGCCGGCGCCACTAGAACAGCTCCGCGCCAAACCGCTTGTCGGCTTTCATGGCCGCGAGGTGTTTCTTGAGCTGCGGCAGTTCGGAACGCGCGGCTACCAGCACCGCATCGTCGGTGACCACCACGACGGCGTTGTCGAGGCCGAGCGCCGCCACGGCGCGCGAACTCTCGTTGAACACTATCGTGTCACTGCACCCTGACTCGTACACCCGCCTGCCGGCCACCGTGGTGCCGCGCTCGTTGCCTGGCCGAACCCGGGGAACCGCTTCCCACGACCCCACGTCATCCCACAGGAAATGCCCGGCAACCACTGCCACGCGCCGACTGCGTTCCATGATCGCGTAGTCCACCGATATCCTGGCGCAGGCCCCGTAGTAGCGCCGCAGGGCTGCGGCGCTGAGGCCCTGTCGGGCGGCCGCCCGGCCGAGTCGGTACATGTCCGGGGCGTGGCGCCGGTACTCCTCGAGTATGTCGGCGGTGCGCCACACGAACATGCCGCTGTTCCAGAGGTAGCGTCCCGAACGGCAGTACCGGACTGCAGTCTGCCAGTTGGGCTTCTCGACGAAGCGGCGGACCACATACGCGGTCTCGGTGTCGCGTTCGTGGATCGGTTTGCCCACTTCGACGTATCCGTAGCCCGTATCGGGCCGCGAGGGCGGAATGCCGAATACCACGAGCTTGCCGTGATCGACCGCGACACGCGCGGCATAGCGCACCGAGCGAAGGTACTCGCCGACAGGGGAAATGGCATGGTCGGCCGCCAGCACAAGCATCACGGCCGGACCATACGTACGCTCAACCGCCAATGCTGCCAGGAGTACGGCCGGGCCGGTGTCGCGGCCCTGGGGCTCGGCGATGATGTCGAGGCGGCGTGACTTGAGGGCCTTGCGGATGGGACCGGCGATCTTTGCACCGGTCACGACAAGGGGCCGCACACGTGCTGTGCACAGCGGCCGCACCCGCTTCAGGGTTTCCTGGATCATGCTGCGCCGGCCGCTGAGCGCGAGGAGCTGCTTGGGGCGTTTGCCGCGGCTGAGCGGCCAGAACCGCTCCCCGGATCCGCCGGCCAGCAAGACAGGTACGAGCGGCAGGTTCATGCGAGGCTCACGTTACCAGCGGCGCCTGCTCGCCTCTCAACGCCACTGCGAATGAGTGCGGCACGCGCGGCACGCCGAGTTCTCCGCGGCCGTGACGAGCCGGGGAGTGAAAATCGGACCCTCCGGTCATCAGCAGGCCGTGCTTGTGCGCGATCTCGGTGTAGAACCGCTCAACAGCCGCAGAGGTCTCCGAGTGGTACACCTCCAACCCCATCAAGCCGTCCCGCACAAACTGCGGTATGCATTCGTCGACACGCGTAATGGCCGGATGGGCAAGCACCGGCACACCGCCGGCATCGAGAATCAGCCGGAATACCTCGGCCGGCGCGATCTGCATCTTCTCGACGTATGCCGGAGAATCGTAGCCGATGCACCGGTCGAACGCCTCGCGGAACGAGTAGATCAACTCCTCCTGGAGCATGGCCGTCGCAATGTGCGGCCTGCCGATTGCCGCGGTCCCCGCGACCTTGAGCACCGTCTCGAACCGCAGATCGATTCCCAGCCTGTTGAGGTTGGCGACCATCTTCTCGGCCCGCACGTACCGCGCATCCTTCATCTCGTGCAGTTTGGTGCGGAGCGTTTCGTTGCCCGTGTCTATCCCGTAGCCGAGGATATGGATATCAGTGCGGCCGATATTGCTCGATATCTCGACACCGGGAATCACCTCGATGCCCAGTTCGATCCCGCGTTCGACTGCCTGCGGATAGGCATCGATACAGTCGTGATCGGTGATGGCTATCGCCGCGAGACCTCGCTCCAGGGCCATCTGCAGAATCTCCTCAACGCCGCAGGCGCCATCGGAGTTGTTGGAGTGCACGTGGAGGTCTACGTATCGGGCGTCATCATTCTCGTTGGGCAGCATCCCGGTGCGTGGTGTACCTGTGGTTAGTGTTATTGTGTCGGAACCTGACAATATACGCACCGGGAGAGAGGATATCAAGTAGAGGCCGAGACCGAGCGGTCCTCTCTGGCCCGCGTCATTCCCCTCAGTACCGGTCGAGATACGACAGCATCTGGTAGATGCTCAGGTAGCGCCAGGTGCCAGGCGGTGTGTACTGCAGGAGTTGCTGCAGGTAGATCTCAGCTACCACCCGCTCCCCCTCCATCAGCGCCCGGCGGGCAAGGTAGTACAGGAAGTACCAGTCGCCGGGGTGGTAGTGGTGCCAGATGTCGGTGAGTTGGGTTTCGCCAAGGAGTCCGAGGTAGAAACGAGCAATGGCGCGGGGGAGCACAAACGGGTGGGCCCCATCAGCCACATCCCTGAGGATCGACTGTGGCGACTCCTCATGGTCCGACTTGGTTGCCAGTTCCGCCATCCGCAATCGCGCCATCCAGCGGAGGTGGTTGCCCAGCGGGCATTTGCGCGAGACCTTGCGGTAGATGGTGAGGGCATCGCGGAACCCCAGGTCGTACTCGTATACCGACGCCAGCAGCATCCAGGCCTTCCACACGCCCTCCGAAGCAGTGTGTGAAGCGACGCAGCGGTTCAGGATGTCCACGGCTTCCTTGCGCTCGCGCTTGCCCAGCGTCACCAACCCCAACAGCGCATGCGCCTCCGATCCCAGAACGTCATCCCCACCGTACACCGCCACCGCTCGTCGTGTGGCTGCAAGTGCTGAGTCGGTGAACCCGCGCTGCAGCCAGGCTTCGATAATGCGCCGCTGTGCATCGAGGGTCTGCGGCCAGAACCGCGGGAACGACCTCGCCAGAGTATCCAGCGCCGGGTACGAGCGTGCAGACAACGAGTCGGCCATGACACAGCGGTAGCCGTGCTCCACCACCGTGATTCCCGCCGACCACCCCGCGGGTGTGGCGGGGAACCGGGAACAGATCTGCAGCAGCACGCTGTCCGCGGCAGGAACCCGCTCCAGGCGCTCGTGGGCAGCGGCAATCAGCAGCATCGCCTCCGATTGCGCCGCATCCGTCACAAACCGTATCAGCGGCCCGCGGTTCAGCTCCGCCAGTGCATCCTGCGGCTGGTTGAGGCGGATAAGGCAGTCGGGGACACGAAGATGGACCTCCCTGGCGATCTCGTTCTGGGCGAAGTCGAGTGTGAGGGCCCGGTACTCCTCGAGGGCTGCCTGGAAATCGCCGCGCTCCCAGAGGCGGTCGGCAATCAGCGTAGGACTGGGAGACATCGGGATGGCCAACTGGTACACGCGCACGTTGTCGAACGCCCCCGCACTGGCGAAGAGCCCGATATGCTGGTGAGTGACACCGGCCGGCGGGAAGAGATCCCAGGCCCGTCCGATCACTTCTCCGTCAACCCTGAATGTCAGATTGCGGTGGCGGCGCTCGACCTCCACCCGGTGCGTCAGGCCGGGCATGCTCAGTTCGGCCTCGGGTTCGCGGATCGGCAGATCGCTTCCCGGGAATACGATCCCGTGTTTGCCGGCGGCGCCGTAGTACAACCGGAACTGGTACCCCTCACTCGGGGTGCTGCCGTAGAGGAACACCCCGATGTTGTCAAGGACACGACGGTCGGCGACGACGTCCACCTCCACACGCACGTCACGTGTGATGGGCTCGTCAAACCGCAGCCACGATATCCCCGCCCCCCGTGCTGCCAGCAGGCCGTTAACCACCTCCCAGGCGCTCGTATCGGGCTGGTCGTTGCGGAACGCGGTCCACCCGGGCATGCCCTGGCTGGAGAACCGCTGATGCTGCATGGGCTTCCAGTGCGCCTTCCCCCGCGCCGACTGCACCAGCAGCGTGGCCGAGAGCGCTACCGTGAACAGCGCCGCCAGCGCTGCCATGGCCAGATAGGGCCAGCGGTTGCGTACAAAGTGCTGCAGCCGCGAATACAGGGAGGGCGGCTGAGCAAGCACGAACTCACCCCGCTGGTAGCGGGCGATGTCGTCGCGCAACTCCTCCATGGTCTGGTAGCGCCGCGAAGGGTCGGCGTGCATCGCCTTCAGCGTCACAGCCTCCACCTCCGAGGGCAGCCAGGGCACCAGCTTGCGCGGCGAGAGCGGGCTGGCCTCGATGACGTTGACCGTGGTCTGGTGGATACTGCGCGGGTCGAGGTAGGGGTTCTTGAAAGTCAACATCTCGTACAGCATGATGCCGAGCGAACAGATGTCGCTGCGGCTGTCGACCGTACCCCCCACAATCCGCTCCGGCGCCATGTAGGCGGGAGACCCGACCAGTTCACCCGTGCGCGTGATGCTCGACTCGTCTTCTTCCAGCGCCTTGGCGAGGCCGAAGTCGATGACCACCGGCTCCGCATCGTTCTTCATGATGACGTTGTTGAGCTTGAGGTCGCGGTGAATGATGTTCCGGCCGTGCGCGTATTCGAGGGCGTCGGAAAGCTGGCGTATGATTTGGACCACCGAGTACACCGTGGGCTCGTATTTGACCATGTATTTGTAAAGATTGAGGCCGTC
>CAZJJT010000154.1:0-9124 GCA_964546395.1 uncultured Fibrobacterota bacterium | reverse complement strand
GTGGCGCCCGAACGGATGAGGTTGAACGTGCCTTCGCTCTTGGCCGAGTGTATCGACCCAGGCACGGCGAACACGTCCCGGTTCTGCTGCAGTGCGTAGCTGGCAGTGATAAGTGCCCCGCTGCGCCTGCCGGCTTCGACCACCAGCACGCCGGCCGACAGACCACTAATGATGCGGTTGCGGCGGGGGAAGTGGTGACGGAACGGTTCGGAACCGACCGGGAACTCCGACACCAGCGCCCCGCTGTCGCATATGCGCCGGGCAAGGGCACGGTTTGACGCCGGATAGACACGCTCGATGCCCGTGCCGAGCACCGCAATGGTCGGCATGCCTTCCGCGAGGCACGACTCGTGCGCGGCCGCGTCGATTCCCGTCGCCAGGCCGCTGACGACAGCCAGACCCGACTGTGCGAGTTCGCGGGTGATGTCGCGTGCGACGCGGACCCCGTATGCCGTGGGGGTGCGTGTTCCGACGATGCCTACCGCCTGGCGTTCGAACGCCGCCAGGCTGCCCTTGACAAAGAGGACCGGGGGAGGGGCAAATATCTCACGCAGCAGCCGCGGGTAGCGCTCGTCGTCAAGGCTCAGGACCACGGCGTCGTGCCGCTGCGCCAGCTCGAGTTGGCGCTCAGCCCTGGCGGCGGCCTCGGGCTCATGCACCGCCTGGGCCGTTTCGACTGGCACACCTGCGGCGTGTGCGATTGCCCTCGCCGGCTGCTCAAGGATGACACGCGGGGTCTGGAACGCCTGAAGGAGGCGCTGGATGCGTACCGGGCCGAGGCCGGGCACCGAGTTGAGGACAATCCAGTCAGTGAGCATCAGGGGGTCCGCCCGAGGGCGAGTTGTTCTGCCGCGAAGAAGATACGATCTGCGCCCGTGGCGCACGAAACGGTCGCGCACAACCCATTTTCAGTGCGTGCGCGGGTCGCGCGGGAGTGCCCAGAGAAGGAGATGTGAGCGTGGATCGCCAAACGTGTGTGTGTGTCGTGGGGCTCGGCTACGTCGGTCTCCCTCTTGCTGTCGAGATGTCGCGTCACTTCGCCGTGGTGGGATTCGATATCAACCAGGAGCGCGTGAACATCCTGCGCGGCGGGCATGACCCGAACGGTGAAGTGGACGATGCGGTGCTGAGGGAAGCGGGGCTGGAGGTTACCGCTGACCCGGCGCAGATTGCCCGGGCCGACGTCGTGATCGTTGCCGTGCCGACGCCGGTCGACGAGCACAAGCGGCCCGACCTGAGCCCCGTGCTGCGTGCCTCGGATACGGTCGGGAGGAACCTGAAGAAGGGCGCTGTGGTGGTGTTCGAGTCGACGGTGTATCCGGGGGCTACCGAGGAAGAGTGCGTGCCGGTGCTGGAGCGAGCGAGCGGAAAACGCTGGAAAGAGGATTTCTTTGTGGGCTATTCTCCCGAGCGTATCAATCCAGGCGACCGGGACCATACGTTTTCGCGTATCACCAAGGTGGTGGCGGGTGACTGCGAGCGGACCCGCGAGCGCCTGGCGACGGTGTACGGCGCCGCGGTGAGCGCGGGGGTGTACCGTGCGGAATCGATACGCGTGGCCGAAGCGGCCAAGGTGATCGAGAACACGCAGCGCGATATCAACATCGCGCTCATGAACGAACTGCGCGTGATCTTCGACCGCATGGGCATTTCCACCGCGGCGGTGCTCGCAGCCGCGCGGACCAAGTGGAACTTCCTCTCGTTCGAGCCGGGCCTGGTGGGTGGTCACTGTATCGGTGTCGATCCGTACTACCTGGCGCACAAGGCCGAGTCGGTCGGTCACCACCCGGAACTGATCCTTGCGGGACGGCGCATCAACGACAGCATGGGACGGTATTTCGCCGGTCAGGTGGTGAAGGCCATGGCGCGTGCGACGGTGTACACGCCTGGAGCCCGCGTGCTCGTCCTCGGCATCACGTTCAAAGAGAACGTTCCCGACATCCGCAACTCGAAGGTGGTGGACGTGGTAGCGGAACTGGCGGAGTTCGGGCTCGCGGTTGACGTGCACGACCCGGTTGCCGATCGCTCGGAGGTGGAGAGCGAGTACGGTATCAGACTGGTCGACACGCCGCAGCAGGGAGACTACCAGGCCGTCGTGGTGGCTGTGAAGCATCGGGCGTTCGACGAAGTGCACGGCACGCGCCCTGAGCAGTGGTGCGCGCCCGGGGGGATCGTCTACCGTGTCAGGTCGGTCTGAGCACAGGGGGCGCGGGGCGCCGCCATGTTGAAACAACACCCCTCACTGGTGAAGCAGGCGGTAGCGCTGAGTGACAGTGTGCTGGTATCGGCGTCATTCTACTGCGCGTACCTCACTGTCTCGGTCCACGTGGCGATAGAGCCGCTGGCCGAGTACTGGCTGATGTACGCGGGGTTTCTCCTGTGCTACCTGTACTTCGCCTGGACCGGCGCGTTGTTCAGTGTGCTGGAACCCACGTGGCTCGAGGACCTCGGCAAGCGCACCCTCATGCCCGACGACTACCACGGGCGGCGGCTGTATGTGACGTTTGTCGCGTTCTCGTTCGTGGTGGTTGCCTCGGAGAAGATCGTGCTGCGACGGGTGTTCCTCTGGTTGCGGGGACGCAACCGCGGAGTGGTGAACGTGTTGCTGTTCGGGCGGGGCAGGGAGCTGAGCCGCGTGGCCAAGGACATCGAGCAGCATCCGCAGTGGGGATACCGACTGGCGGGGCGCATGGACGCGTCGACCGAACCGGACACGTTTGAGAAGGCACTGGCATCGTCGACGGTGGATGAAGTGCTGTTCTGTGTTCCCCACGCGCTCTCCCACGCCGGTTTCTCCCTCGAGCCGTTCCTGCATGTCTGCGCCACCATGGGGCGCCCTGCACGCGTGTTCCTCGACTACGGCGGCACTACCTCACTGGCGCAGTGGCAGTTCCAGCCGTACCTGGGATGGCATACGATGCTGGCGCACACGGTGGAACTCGACCCCGACCAGCTGTTTATGAAGCGGCTGATGGACATTGCAGGGGGGCTGGTGGGCGCCGCATTCACCATCGCCACGTTCCCGGTGATAGCCGCCGCAATCGCACTGACCTCCCGCGGACCGGTGCTGTTCAGGCAGCAGCGGGTGGGGCGCAACGGACGGCGGTTCAACATCTACAAGTACCGCTCGATGGTGGTGGATGCCGAAAGGCGCAAGGAGGAACTGGAGGCCCGCAACGAACTGCGGGGGGCCGTGTTCAAGATGAGGGACGACCCGCGAGTGACTGCGGTCGGGCGACTGCTCCGCCGCTGCAGTATCGATGAGCTTCCGCAGTTCTTCAACGTGCTGCGGGGTGAGATGTCGCTGGTGGGGACGCGGCCGCCGACGCCCGCCGAAGTCGGGCAGTACGAGAAGTGGCATCACCGCCGAATCAGCATCAAACCTGGTCTCACCGGGCTGTGGCAGGTGAGCGGCCGCAACCGTATCACGGAGTTTGACCAAATCGTGCGCCTCGACCTGCAGTACATCGACTCGTGGAGCATATGGCTCGACGTGCGTATTATCTTGAGGACAATCAAGGCGGTATTCACGCGTGAGGAAGCTTACTGAGCTGGTTGCCTGGGTCGCGGTGTGTCTGACAGTGGTGCAGGGGGAGGGCGTGCCGCTGCAGAGTTGGCGCAGTGCGTGGGCACCCGCGCTGAGCGAACTGGGTCTGCTTCGCTCCTCGCCGAGTGGACTGTTCTGGGACCTCCTTGACTGCGCGGACCCCGGACTGGCAGCCGCGCTGGCGTGGCCCGACTCGCAGCAGTGTGCCGTGGACCACTGGCGCCTGGAGCCCTCGCTGCGCGGCTTCGCCGACTCGCGACCGTATGTGGACCAGCGGTCGGTGGCCGGCCGTTTCGAGGTGAGCAACGACATACACTACCGGCGCCTGTTCGCGCGACAGCGGCTCGAGGTCGACTCCCGGTGGAAGGGAGATTCGCTGTACGCCTGGAAGACCGATCGGGCTGCTGCCGGGCGGATCCAGGAGGCATGGGTACAGGCGAAGTTCGACCATGCGTTCGTGCGTTTCGGCCGCATGCGCCGCTGTTGGGGGCCGTTGGTTGACCAGAGCCTGGTGCTGTCGGCCGCGCCGTACACGTTTGATGCCCTGGAGTGGCAGGTGTGGGGAACGTTCTTCGAGTTCAGGCACCTGTTCGCGGCGCTTGACTTCGGTACGTCGAACCTCGACACCGACTCGTCGAAGGTGCAACGGTACATCACCGCGCACGCGCTCAACCTCGTGCTGGGCGACTGGGTGAGTGTGGGCGTTTTCGAGAGCGTCGTGTTCGCCCGTGAGGGTATGCCCGACTGGCAGTACGTGAACCCGGTCGGCATCTACACGGTTACCAACACGAACCAGGAGGGCGCCGGTAACCTGATGCTCGGGGTGCAGTGGCGTGTGCACCCGTTCACGAAGAGCCTGGAGCTGCTCGGACAGGTGCTGCTGGACGACATACAGGTTGACAACGAGGACATCGGCGACCAGGAGCCGTCGCACTGGGGCCTGGATGCCGCGGTCTACTGGCGCAACCCGCTGCCCTGGCGCCTGCGTCACGCGTTCCGGCTGCGGTACACGTACCTGTCGCGATGGCTCTACCTCGTTTCGCAGAGCAACACGGTGGACGGTGAACGGTACACGTACCTGGGCGAGGGCATCGGCGTGCCGGTCAACGACGGCGACCGGTGGGAAGCAGGGTTCAGCGCGGTGTCGGGGAAGGGCTGGTTCGCACGGGCAGGGGTGGTGTACGGCCGCAACGGCGGCAACACGCTCGTGACCCCCTGGAACTCGGGCGACACGGCCAACCCCGGTGCCGGGTACAACGGCTATCGCACCGAGACGTCACTGCGCTCTGATACCGCCGAACACAGTATCGAAGCATACGCGGAGGGCCGCTTCGCGTGGCGCGGCATCGTGGATGTCGGCATGTGCGGGGCGGTGCGCTGGGTGAAGAATCGGGACAACACGGAGAGCGACAAGTTCGAGTTCGCGCCGTGGATCGCGGGTGACGTGGCGGTGCAGTACCCGTTCTTCAAGATGGTATTCGGCGCGCGCCGCGGCCGCCGCCGGCACGAACGGGGTGCTGCCGACACGGAGTGTGGCGGATGAGCGGGCGGCAGGAAGCTGTATCCGCGGTGCGGCTGCTGCTGGACGGGCTGCCGACACGACCCCTTCCCGAAGTCGGGGACCTGGAACTGGCTTCCGCGCTACACCGCGCCGAGCCGTTCAGCGGGACGCTCGTGGACGCGGTGAGCCTGCACGACGGGCGCGTGGCGCTTGCGCTGTTTGAGTACGGGGGAGACGGGGAGCAGAGCGGGGCATGTGCCGCGCTCGCCTGGGGTCATACGCTGCGCTCGATGCTGTGCGGAGCGCTGCCGCATACCGCACTGGTGGCTGCTCGCGATGAAGTGCTGCGTCGGGCGCCGAGTGCTACGGTGACTGCCGCCGCGGTGGCCATCATCGATATCCGCGACAACCTTGTGAACTACTCGAGCCTGGGCGAGCCGGCGCCCCTGGTGTACCGCAAGGAGTTGGCCGGTCCGCTGCCGGTGCAGGACACCAGGCGCGCCACTGTGCGTGCGCTCGGGGCGGAGCTGGACGAGACCCGTGTGTACCTGAAAGCAGGAGATTGGCTGCTGCTCTGCTCGCCCGGCGCCGCCGAGGTGTGTCATCAGCGTACGGCGAAGCGGGCCGGCCCGACAGTGCCGTACCGCTGGCTCTCTTCGTCGAGCGCCACGCGGTTCGCGACGATGTTCGAGGAGCGTGCGCGGCGCCTGGACGCACGTGGGAAACTGCACCATGACGCGGCCGTGGCGGCCGTGCGGGTGCCGCCGGTGTCGACCCGCATACACCTGCTGCGCGAGCTGGGCTTCGCGCCGGACGACCCCGTCACGCTTGCCTCGCTTCATTTCTTCGAGGACATGGATGGCGCCGCGGCGGGGGTGCTCCGTGCAATGGACCGCCAGGGCTACCGTGACAGCGCAATCAGGCAGATGAAGGTCACGCTGGCGGAGCTGCTGGTGAACGCGCTGGAGCACGGCAACTGCAAGGATCCCGACAAGCGTGTGGTGCTGGGGTACGTCGTCGACGAGAAACAGGCAGTGGTGTCGGTACTTGACGAAGGGGAAGGGTTCGACCCGCAGAGCGTACCCGACCCCACGGCCGAGGAGAACCTGGGGCTTGACCGGGGAAGGGGTCTGTTCCTGGTGCGCAACTTCGTCGACAGCGTGCAGCACAACCGGGTCGGCAATCGTGTCACCGTTACCAAGGCGTTCAGCGCGTGAGCAGACCGCTATGCTCGTAGGCATTGCAGGGTATATGGGCGCCGGCAAATCGGAGGCGGCACGGATACTGGTGTCGCGGGGGTACACGGTCATCGACGCAGACCGTGAGGCGCGTGAGCTGATGCAGCGTGACCAGGAGATACACGATCGGGTGGAAGCGACGTTCGGCCCGGACGTGTTCGACGGCGATGCGCTGGTGGCCGCGCGCCTGGGACCGCGGGCGTTTGCTTCCGAGGAAGCCATGGCGAAGCTGAACGCGATCGTGCACCCGCCGCTCAGGCAAGCCCTCGAGAAGCGGCTGAGTGCACAACCCGGGCGGGACACGGTGCTTGATGCTGCGTTGCTTCCCTTGCTCAACTGGAGTCAGCAGTTCGGTCTGCTGTTGTGGATACATGCCCCCGCCAGCCTGCGCCTTCAGCGGATCGTGCAGCGCACCGGACTGGGGCGCGACGAGACCGCGGCACGGATGGCGCTTCAGGAGCGGATGATGCCGGAGCCGCAGTCGCCGCCCTGGGTCCGCCTGGCCAACGAACATTCGCGCGTCGAACTGCGCCGGAGACTGGAAGAGGCGATGGGATCGGCTGGACACCCGCACACGCAGGCTTCCGAGAGCACATGAAACCGCACGGCGTGATATTCGATCTCGACGGGACCCTGTACCGTATGCCGTGGTATTTCAAGCCTGTCTTCTTCGTCAGACTCTTCCCGCATGGCGGCCGGCTCCCCGCGTACATGCGCGTGCGTGACGCGTTTGCGGGAAAAGAGTGTGGGTCTGGAACGCAGCTCACTGCGCAACTGAGTGCGGCGTTGGCACAGCGCGTACGGATTGACAGCGGTGTTGCGCGGACGTGGATCGAGGAGTCGTTCTATCCGCGGTTTGCGGCAATGATGGGGCTGGTGAAAGGCTCGCGGCCGGGTCTGGGCCCGCTGCTGGCCGCGCTGCGCGCTTCGGGGAGCAGGACGGCGGTACTCTCGGATTTCGCGTGGGTCGAGCAGCGACTGGCGAGACTGGGGATTGCGCAGGAGTTGTTCGATGCATGCGGGTCGAGCGAAGAAGCGGGGGCGCTCAAACCGTCACCGCGGCCATTTCTGGCTATCGCCGACGGGTGGGGCCTCTCACCGAGTGAGGTGATCGTAGTGGGTGACCGTGACGACACTGACGGGGCGGGGGCACGGGCGGCCGGGATGCGGTTTGTCAACGTGGGCAGCACGGGAGTGAAGTGGGCCGATTTGCGGAGGCAGTTGGGGCAGTAACACGCCGGCATGGCGGCGTGGCAATCGCTGCGGCCTACCAGCTCTGCACCGAGTTCTCGAGCACCTGCCTGACCACCTCCTCGATTGCCCGCTGGCGGCCCTGCTCCTCGGTCTCGGAGCCGAAGTCGTACACGCCCTGGCCGCGCACCACACCCCGGTACAGCGGCTCATCCTTCCTGCGATCGATGAACTCCACGGATACTGTGATGGTTACCAGGTACTGCGTGATATCGACCGCACGCTTGCCCTTGATATCGTACTGGTACTCCTCGTTGGTGTAGCCCGTAACCACTCCGCTCAACGACGCGTCGGCGCCGGAGGCGACCGTGCGCAGCAGATTGCCGCTTACCACACGGTTGCCGAGTTCGGAAGTGATCTGCTCGGCCACACCGCTCTGGAGTGTCTGGTTGGCAAACAGTGGAATCTCCACCGTTTTCAGATGCGAGGGGAGCGTGGAGCCGCTGAACGTGTAGATGCCGCAGCCGTGAGAGGCGAGCAGGAGTGCTGTCGCCGCAACCGGCAGGAACGGTGCTCTGCGTCCCGAACTACCACTCTTCCGAACCATTCTCCTCCTCCTCAACCGGAACATACCGCATGCGCGTGGGAGTGTCGGTTCCGAAGAACTCGTCGATGGCATCTGCCAGGTCGTCTGCGGTGGCGAAAGGGCGGAGGTCGCCGCCAAGCGAGGACGCGAACACACGACCGTAGCCCTTCGTGAGGATACGCGGGTCGAGTATCACGAGCGCACCCCGGTCCTGAGCGGAACGGATGAGTCGACCGGCGCCCTGGCGCAGTCTGATGACAGCCTCGGGGACCGAGAACGAGAAGAACGATTCCCCGTAGTCGGCTTCAGCCTTGCGAGCCAGTGCCTTGGTGAGGGGGTCGGTAGGGACCGCAAACGGCAGGCGCGGGATAACCACCAGTTCACACTCCTGCCCCGGCGCGTCCACGCCTTCCCAGAAGCTGCTCGTGCCCAGCAGGGCCGCCTGTGAGGACCGTTTGAACTGCTGCATCAGCAGAGCGCGGCTCTGGCCGCCCGCCTGGCTGAGCAGGGGGAACCGCGTCGGGTCCAGCAGCCCCCGGAGGAGTTGCTCGACCTCACGCAGCATGCTGTTGGCCGTAAACAGCACGAGTGTGTTGCGCTTGAGGCGGTGCTGGAGTGTCGCGATTGACTCGGCGCAGAACGAGGCGAACTCGGCGGCGGAAGGCTCGGGGGCGTTGCGCAGCGCCACCTTGAACGACTGCCTCGGGTCGAACGGGCTTGCGAGCACAGCGGAACGGGTCCTGCCGGCGTTGCGCTCGCGCAACCCGACGCGGTGAGCGAAGAAGTCCATCGTACCGGCCACCGCCAGTGTGGCCGACGTGAACACGGCCGCATGTTCCGCGTTGCACCAGAGCGGCTCGAGCACGCCGCCGATATCCAGCGGGGTCCCGTTGAGCTTGACCCAGCCTTTGGTCCTGTCGCCCTCCAGCCAGAACACGTGCTCTTCGGTGACCGCGGCGCAGAGGTAGGCGAGGTCGGCCTTGAGCTGCGAAGTGAGTGCATTGCACGACTGGATATCGCTGAGGAGAGGGCCCGGAGCGTTCTCCCGCGCCTCAACATCG
>CAZJJT010000153.1:0-9147 GCA_964546395.1 uncultured Fibrobacterota bacterium | reverse complement strand
GAGGTGATATTCTCGCCGGGTCCGCCGGACACGCTCGCCCTGTACCCGCTGCCCGGGACACCCGGTGGCGGCAACGACCGCTACCCGCCCGTGACTGTTGTCGATACGGTGACCGCCGGCGACACTGTCCCGCTCGTGGCCAAGCTGTTCGATCATCGCGGCCTCTGGCTCTCGCAGTACGAGACCGTCGGCGTGCCCATTACGTGGTCGCTCATCGAAGTCTCGGGGAGCAACCCGCCAACGGGGATCCTCGCACCGCGCAACGGGTTCCAGAGCTCATTCGTGCCCACTCGCGCCGGCAACCGTGTGCGTATCGCCGCGGTATACGGCGGTGCGTTCGGCGACACTATCACCATCCACGTACGCGCCGACACCGCTACGCACATGGTACTCGAGTCCAGTTCGAACCCGGCAGCAAGCCCGCATGCTGACAACCCGGTCAACACGGTGCTGATCGGCACGCGTGACACCATCGCTACAGTCTACGGGATCCTGCGCGACCAGTTCGGCAACTTCGCCGGCTACGCGGTCGACCTCGACTGGGTGAGTTTCGATACCACCGTGGTCAGCGCACGCCCGGGTAACGCAAGCCAGGGCGAGGGCCGTATTACCCGAAGGTCGTCTTCCGCGGACACCACCCAGGTCCGCGCATTCAGCCGCGGCAACCCAACGCTGTACCGCGACACGGTGACGGTCTATGTGTCAAACGTCAGCTACGATTCGCTGCGGATCATCGATGCCGACCAGAACGAAGTGGACTCGCTGAGTACCACGACTGAGAGCGACCCGATTACGCTCCTCGTGCAGGGCCTTCGCTCCGACAACGCCCAGTGGGAACTGGTGCCCGCGCGGTGGAACGCGACCGCGGCACTCAGTCCCACGCCCGCCGCACCCACCTCTGCCACCCTGTGGGCGTTTGCCATGGGAGACACCGGCCACGGCTATATCCGGGTCAGCATGAGCGGCGCGATCGGCGACTCGGTCCCGATATTCGTCGACCACGGCGAACCGATGCTCCTTGCACTGTACCCCCGTGAAGGCGTACCGGCGCCGGACAACGCGCCGCTGGCTGCCCCTGCCGTGTCGATACCGGTTGCGGCCGGCGACACGTTCAGGGTAGTCGCGAAGATATTCGACCACCAGAACATCTGGCTCAACGAGTATGAAGTGCCTACCGCGGCAATCTCGTGGACCATCGAGGAGATAGCCAACAACCCATTGAGTGACTCACTGCTCACCGAGACCGGCCATACCACGTCGTTCGCGCCCACCGAGGCACGCCGCACCGTGTACATCATGGCCGAGTTCCAGTCGGGGACCGTGGTAATGCGCGACACGGTGAAACTGATAGTCACACCGGGCGCGGCACACCACCTGGTGCTCGAACCTGACCAGAACTGGCTCGCCAACCCCTCTTCCGACAACCCGGTCGACACGATATTCCTCACCCAGGTTGAGCCGTTCGCCTACGTGTTCGCCATCGTGCGCGACCGTTTCGGCAACTTCGTGGGCTACTCCACCATCAATACGTGGGGCAACAGTGACGCTGACAGCGTGGTTGAGGCCTCGGACGGCCGCACAAATGTGGGCGAGGGAAGAATCGAGAAGACCTATGCCGGGACCGAAGCCGAGAAACTCACCCGGGTGTTTGTCACCAGCACCCAGGCCGCGTACGCGGGTCTGAGTGACACGGTGGAAGTGAAGGTGCTGAAGATCTATTTCACCGAACTTCGTATCGTGTTCGCAGGCGACACGGTTGCGCTGGATTCGCTGGTGATGTTCACGGATGACGACACGACGCTGGAGGTGCAGGGGAAGCGTAACGATACTGGGCTGTGGATGACCTACCCCGCCCGCTGGGAGACTTCACCGGGCCTCGGTGTTGCCCCCCCCGCGCCGGCGCGTGATGATTTCTGGCGCTTCTCCCCCACACTGGCGGACACGAGCCGCACCGCGTGGATCCTGGTAACCCTGGATTCCGACTCCACCACACCCGACACGGTACCGGTGGTGTTCAAGCTCAGTCCGCCCTCCATCGTGCTGTTCGATATCATCACCCCGCTCGACCAGCGCATAGCGGGTGATACGCTGACTGCAATCCTGCGTATCCGCAACCGTGACGGGGATATTCCCGGTCAGTTCTGTGTCAGTGGCGATTCGGGCGTGTTCTACTGGAACCCGGCGACCGTGATCGACAGTCTCCGCCCGGCCCCGGTGGTCATACTCGACAGCGCCACGGGCGACTCAGTACGTATCAATCTGCCCAACGATACCACGTACCGGGGCGACCAGTGCTTCACCAACGGCCGCGACACGATCCATTTCGTGCTGTACTACGCACCGTACGAACCGGCCCCGGAGGACCTGTCGCAGATGTTCGTGTACATCGCCGGTGCTGTCGGCTACTCCAACCCCTTCCGGCTCTACCCGGCCGCGCTCAGCACCATGCGTCTGGAGAAACCCGACACGACGCAGCCCAACAGCTTCGTGCCTCACGCGGATACGCTGCAGATGCGCTACCCGACCGATGCCGCGCTGTTCATCGCCATGGGCTACGATCGGTTTGGCAACAAGCGGGGCAAGGAGATGTCGGAGTGGGCCAGCACCGGTTTGATTCCCGAACCGCTGCTGACTCTCGGACGGCAGTTGTACTACACGATTGAGCGTGCCACGGACAACGACTCCGGCTATATCCTTGCACAGGTGCTCGACACCGCCTCGGGGATCCACCGCGACAGTGTCTGGGTGGTTATCACAGGACACCTGCCGATACTCGACTCGGCGGTAACACGGGACACGGACGGTAACGGGCTGCTCGACCGGGTGGTACTGACATTCACCAAGACACTGCGCGTGCTCAGCGGGTTCAGCCCGGTGGCCGACATCGAGTTCGATGAAGATCTGGTGGTGGCTGACTCGCTGGTGTACAACACTGACAGCACCGTGGTGGAGGTCGTTCTCGTGGAACCGACACTCACCTCAACCGAGAACCTGCTCCAGTCCAGCTTCCAGACTGGATGGACCCCGCGAATCAACATCGATTTCGACGGGGAAGCGTTCGATGTGGACACGTTCCTGTGCAGGGACGGTGCGGGGCCGGTGGTAGTGGTGGTGCGCAAGACGTTCACCTCCGCGTTCGACCGGTCGCGTGATGAAGCCACGGTGATATTCAGCGAACCGATCTACTTCCACAGCGGCCAGCCGAATATCAACACCCCGCCGGAGTCGCTGCTGATCGTGTGGCGTGGCGACAGCAGCTTGCACGACGGGTTCCTCAGCGGGATCCCGACGCTCCTGCGGCCACCGCGTGCCGACACCATTGAGTTCCAGACTTCGAACGGCCAGGACCTGTCCACGAACAACCGGGTGAGTATCCACACCAGCGACGGAGTGATCACCGACCAGGCCCAGCCGGCCAACGCGCCTGCACCTGATTCGGTCAACCGAAGGGCGCCGGTGGTTCTAAACACCGTGCCGCCGCCGCAGGCAGTCATCTCGCCCAACCCCGGACGGGTGTCGCGGACCCCGTACTACGGCAACGATGTCGGCGAGATCGTGCTCCAGCACGACGCGCGGGCACAGCCGTGGGTGGACGGTGGAAACGGAGGGTTTGTGATCTCGTTCCCGGTGAGTACGTACAGCATCGACGTCGGGGACAAGGTGACGGCGAGTCTGCGGGTATACGACATGGCGGGCAACCTCGTGCAGCAGGCGTTCACGCACGACATACTCGAGGGGACCAACCGCGACCAGAGCGTGGTGACTATCGACATCTTTTGGGACGGGTTCAACGAGGCGGGCAAGCCGGTGTCGCCGGGGGTGTATCGCTACATCATCTTCCTCGACTACGGCGAGAATCTGTTCACGCTGGACACGAAGCTGTACGGCAATATCGGCGTGAGACGGTAGACGGGTTTCCCGGGTCATATGGGCGGCTGCCGCAGACGGCCCCGACACTCGGTCGGGGCCGCGGCACCGGGCTTTCCGCTGCAATGTGCTCGCGCCGGCCAATGGCGCTCCGCGCATTTCCGCTGCAATCCCTGCCGCAACAGCGGCTGCCCTGCGGGCAGCCATGCCCATCCCTGCACACCTGCGGCGCGTGCTTCACGTAGTATCTTTGCAGACCTGTGTACCGGCGTGCGAAGGGCGGAGAGATGGCGGCACAGAAACTGCTTCTCGGGCTGGATATCGGAAGCTCTTCCGTGAAAGCGGCGGCGCTGGATGCCGATACCGGGAACGTGGTCGCGTCGGCTTCCTCGCCCGAGCACGAACTGGAAATACTCGCACCCCGTCCGGGCTGGGCCGAGCAGCGCCCGGACACCTGGTGGGAGCATGCGGCCAAGGCTGTGCGGAAGCTTTCGTCAAGGGGGACGTCTCTCGACTCCGTGTGTGCCGTGGGAATCAGCTACCAGATGCACGGGTTGGTGGCGGTCGACTCCGCCATGGTCCCTCTCCGCAACGCGATCATCTGGTGCGACAGCCGGGCAGTGGCACTCGGCGAGAACGCGTTCGAGTCAATCGGCCGCAAGCGCTGTCTCGAGCGCCTGCTGAACTCGCCGGGCAACTTCACCGCCAGCAAGCTTCGCTGGGTGCGCGAGAACGAACCTGAGCTGTACCGGCGTATCCACAAGGTGATGCTTCCCGGGGACTACGTCGCACATGTGCTTACCGGCGAGCTGTTCACGACCGCAGGGGGGCTTTCTGAAGCAGTGCTCTGGGACTACGTCGACAACGGGCCGGCACACCTGCTGCTCACGCACTACGACATCGACCCCGCCCTGCTGCCTCCGCTGGCCCCGACATTCGGCCACCAGGGCGCCGTGCGTCCCGAAGCCGCGGAGCAGCTGGGAATCCCCGCAGGTACGCCGGTGGCCTACCGGGCAGGCGACCAGCCCAACAACGCATTCTCGCTCAACGTGCTGAACCCCGGCGAAGTCGCGGCCACCGCGGGCACCTCCGGCGTGGTCTACGGGGTGCTCGACACGCCGTCGTACGACCCGCAATCGCGTGTCAACACATTCGTGCATGTCAACCATGGCCCGGACTCGCCGCGCTATGGAATGTTGCTCTGTGTCAACGGCACCGGCATCCTGAACTCATGGCTGCGCCGACACCTGGGGGCGACCACGCTGTCGTATGAAGCGATGAACGCGCTGGCGCGGTCGGCGCCGGCGGGGGCCGAGGGGCTGGTGGTGCTGCCCTACGGCAACGGGGCCGAGCGCACCCTCGGCAACCACGACCTTGGCTGCTCCGTGTGCAACCTCCAGTTCAATGTCCACACGCAGGCACACGTACTCAGGGCAGCGCAGGAAGGCATTGTGTTTGCGCTGAACTACGGCCTGGGGATCATGCGCGAGACGGGCGTGGCGACAGGCACCGTACGCGCCGGCCATGCCAACATGTTCCTCAGTCCCGTGTTCGCCGAAACGTTCGCCACGGTCAGCGGCACCACGGTGGAGCTCTACCACACGGACGGGGCCGCGGGGGCGGCACGTGGCGCGGGTGTTGGCGCGGGCATATACGCGGGGACCGCCGAAGCGTTCGTGGGGCTGAAAGCGGTGCGGACGATCGAACCGAGTGGGCTGCAGAAGGACAGCCTCGATGAGGCCTACGAGCGGTGGCTGGAGAGCCTGGCGGCACGGATGCAGGAG
This sequence comes from uncultured Fibrobacterota bacterium, assembly GCA_964546395.1. GTDB lineage: Bacteria > Fibrobacterota > Chitinivibrionia > Chitinivibrionales > CAZJJT01 > CAZJJT01. The sequence goes on along the minus strand of CAZJJT010000153.1, from coordinate 3,496 downwards.
GAGCAGGTATGAGAGGACGGTTGCGGACGGGGAGTCGGTGGACGGCAGTGCGATGGGTGCTCGGTACGGTGCTCGCGGTCGTGTCGCTCGCGCGAGCCGCCGATATCAGGGTCCCGGTATACGTCGACTCGCTCGAGAATGGGCTCAAAGTTATCATGGCTCCGGACTCGACTGTCCCCGTAGTCTCATGCCGCCTGTACTATTTCGTGGGTTCGATGTACGAGGGGCCGGGGACCTCGGGCCTTTCGCACATGTTCGAGCACATGATGTTCAAGGGAACGCGCCGCCTCGGCACCACCAACTACAGGGCCGAACTGCCGTATATGGCGCGTATCGATTCGCTGGCGGAGCACATGATGGCGCTTCGCGAACAGGGCGCCGACGCGCGTGAGCCGCGCGTGAGCCGACTCCGCGCACAGATGGACAGCCTGCTCGCTGCGCAGCGTGCGTATGTGCGCAAGGATGAGCTGTGGGACACGTACCAGCGTAACGGCGGCACTCGTCTCAACGCGTGGACCAGTGACGACATGACCGCGTACATCGTGACCCTCCCGCGCAACAAGCTCGAGTTGTTCTTCTGGATGGAGTCGGACCGGATGAGCGAACCGGTGCTGCGGGAGTTCTACAGCGAGCGGGATGTGGTGACGGAAGAGCGGAGGATGCGCTATGAGAACCGTCCGGTTAACCGCTACTGGGAACGCCTGTTTGCGCTGTTCTACGTCGCACACCCTTACCGGCTGCCGACTATCGGGTGGATGAGCGATATCGAGGCATACACGCGCCCCAAGCTCCGCAGCCACGTACGCCGCTTCTACACCCCCGACAACGCGCTTCTGGTGCTGGTGGGCAGCATCGACACTGCACAGGTGAGGCGGCAGGTACGGCAGTACTTCGGGCACATCCCCCGGGCGGCGTCGCCCAAGGAAGAGGTCGTGACACGGGAGCCGCCGCCAATCGGCCAGACCCGTTTTGTGGTACACGACCGCGCCGAACCGCGTGTCGACATGCTGTTCCACACACCGGGCTACCCCCACGAGGACCTCTACGCGCTTGACATTCTCGAGGGTGTGCTGAACGGCGCGAGCGGTCGCCTTCACCGCGCCCTCGTGCTCGACCGTGAGCTCTGTACCTCGGCAGGCGCCCGCAACGCGTTGAGGCTCCACGACGGCTATTTCCATGTGTATGCGTCGCTGCGCCAGGGAACCGACCCCGACACTGTCGAGGACATCATCAGTGAGGAGCTTGCGGGACTGGCGCGTGAGGCCCCACGGCCACGCGAGATCGAGCGGGTCAAGAACGAGATTCGCATGTCGTTCGTGTCCGGATTGGCCAGCCTGGAGGGGCTCTCCGACCGCCTGGCCTGGTTTGAGCGGCTCGGCGACTGGCACAACCTGTTCAGCTACCCCGAGCGCATCGAGTCCGTGCAATCCGACAGCATCCCCGTGGTGGCGTCCCGGTGGTTCCAGCCGCACCTGGCGACGGTCGGGCTGTTGCTCGAACCGGTACAGAGTGCCGAAACAGCCGTCGAACCGGCGGTGGACGGAGCGACATATGAGCAGTAGCCGCGCCCCAGCCCTGGCCCTGCTGTGCACTGTCCTGGCCGTTGCTCCGGGTGCATCCGCCGGCAAGCGCTCCCGCATCCCTCCTCACCCCTCCCAACTCGTGTACGACTCGCTGGGTTGGCAGGTCCCGGCCGGCGAACCGTTCCGCCACGTGTTGGGCGACTCGCTCGTGGTATACGCCGCGTCCGACCGATCGCTGCCGCGCGTAGTGCTCACGGGCCATGTCCGCTGGGGAACGCTGTGCGAGCCTGCGGGGATGGAAGGCGTGGGGGCGCTGATGTGCGCACTGCTGAAGAGCGGTGGTGTGGAGGGAATCCCGGCGGACACCGTTGACATGCTGCTCGACCTCTTCGCCATATCCGTGCGGTTCTCACCGAGCGACTCCCGTGTCGAGTTCAGCGCGTCGTTCCTGAGCGAGTTCACCGACACTGCCTTCGCGCTGCTGGCACGGATGCTGTTCGCGCCGGCATTCGAACCGGCCCGCCTTGAACAGGAACGTGCCTCCCAGATCGAGAGTATCCGTCATCGGTTCGACACGCCTGGCCCTACGGTGTCGGCGGCGCACGCGAAGGCGATGTATGCGGGAAGCGCGGCAAGCAGGATGTCGACAGTGGGATCGGTGGAACGTATCACACGCGAGGACCTGGTCATGCTGCACCGGCAGGTGGTGCACCGCGGGAACATCATCCTGGCTGTCAGCGGCGATTTCGACACCGACTCGATGCTTGTCAGGGTGGACCGCTTCTGCCCGCGCAGCGTCGAACAGCACCGGCCAACGGTGTTTCCCGAAGCGGCAATCTCGACACCGCACCGCCTGGTGCTGGTGCCGATGAGCACCTCGCAGTCGTACGTACGGATGTCGCTGCCGATGTTCAGGCGGCCGCACCCGGACTACTACGCGGTCACGGTGCTGAACTATGTCCTCGGCGGCGGCAGTTTCTCTTCGAGGCTGAACGCGACGGTGCGTTCGGATGCCGGCCTGACCTACAGCATCTATTCGAGCGTGGTGTCGAGCTACCACTACCCCGGGACATTCTACGTGCAGTTCTTCACCAAGACGCCGAGCACCCTCGAGGCCATCAGGTTGAGCGTTGCCGAGATCGAGCGTATCCGGCAGGAAGGTGTTACCGCCGAAGAGCTGGAGGCGGCAAAGAAGGTGCTCATTGACGGGCTGCCGTCGATGTTCCGGCGGACCGAAGACATCGTCGAGCACTACTCGTGGAACGAGTACTATGGCCGCGACATGGACCACTACCGGGCCTATCCCGACCGCGTACGGGCCGTGAGCGCTGCGGAAGTGCTCAGGGTTGCGCAGACCTGGCTCCACCCCGATTCGCTGGTGTACGCGGTGGTGGCCGATACCGCGGCCCTCTTCGCCGCCGATACCCTCGAGGCGTTCTCGCTGCGCTCGCTGACACCCGTGCGCGTCGTGTCCCCCGATTCCCTCGCCCTGCTTCCCTGAGATGCAGTTGCGTGCCCGGTGCACCGTACCGCGCGCGCTGCCCCAGTGGCGGGCCTGTGCGGCGGCATGCGCTGCCGCGGCCGTCCTGAGCAGCTGCGCTCTTCGCGGCGGGATGCGTGCGGAGGGCCTTGCGGGCATGCGCGCAGTCCCTCTTCAGGCACACTCGCTGGCGCGGGTGTTGGCGGACGCAGCCCCCGCCTGCAGCCCGGCCGTGGACACAACCGCCGGAGCAGCGCGCCACGATCCTGAGCAGTTGCGTGAGTTCTGGCGACTGGCGACGCGATGTTCGCTGAGCGTGTTCATGGTGCAGCCCCCCACGTGCGAGAGCGTTCGCTGCCTCTGGAGTGTCCCCTGCAGGCTGTACCTGGTGACAGTGGACTTCGCTCCCGGCGCCGTCGACTACCTTCAACCGCGGGACTTCGCGCGCGGACTCCTCGAAATGCTGCACCCGGTGGCAGACCGTGTCCGCGTG
>CAZJJT010000152.1:0-9149 GCA_964546395.1 uncultured Fibrobacterota bacterium | reverse complement strand
CATAGGACCCACGGGGGAAGGTGCAGGTTACTGGAAATTAGCTTGGACGGCACCGTGGGATGCACTCTGGTCTTGTGCCGGAAGGGGAGGGCTCTGTAATTTCCCCATCGGAAAGGCACTAGAGCCATGTCTCCGACACCCCGCGAACTGCGCATGACGCGGCAAGCCGTCAGATGCGCCATACACTGGCCTGCCGGGTTCGTTGTTCGTAGACCGCGCAAGTCGGACGTGCCGGTCCTCACGGCACTTGACCACGAAGGCATGTCTGCGGTTGAGGTGGCCGACCTTGACTATCCTGACTCCGTGCAGCGCTTCTTCGACTACATTCCCGCCAATGCCGACGAGGAACTCTCAGTTGCGACATCCACCGTGGTTCTGTCGGACGATGAGGTGGTCGCCTTCTGCCTGTTCGTGGTCGAACGAGGAGGAGAGGCGCACCTGTACAACATTCATGTCGCCGGACATCACCGCCGCAAGGGCGTTGCCACAGGGATGATCCAGCATGGCATGGGTGTGGTATTCGGACAGTGCACGAGCGTTACCCTGGAAGGCGTGGTGCCGGGTGACCCTGCGCACCGGCTCTACACGAAGCTGGGGTTCGTTGAGCAGGACGACGGGGAGCCGGGCGGATGAGGGTCGCCATCCTGGCCGACATCCACGCCAATCTGCCGGCGTTCGAGGCTGTGCTGGCCGATGCCGACGCACACGGCTGCGAGCGCATCTACCATGCAGGCGACCTCATCGCGATTGGGCCGTACCCCGCGGAAGTCGTTGACTTGGCCAGGGCGCGCGGTGTGCGGTGCGTGAAAGGTAACCACGAGGAATGGGTTGGCAGGGGGCTGCCGGCCGAACCGGTTCCGAGCATGGATGCCGAGGAACTGGCACACCAGCACTGGACCCATGCGCAGTTGGGAGCCGCGAGAAGGGAGTACATCGAGGGCATGCCGACCTCGATCCGAGAGTCGCTCGAGGGCGTGAGACTCACGGTTGTGCACTTCGCGTTGGCTGAAGGCGAGATGCTGTTCAAGCGTGTTGATGCCCGCGGCAGCGATGAGGCGATACTGAGTGTGTTCGGGGAGCACGAGGCTGACCTTGTCTGCTTCGGTCACATCCACCCGCGGCGTCTCAGTAGGCAGTTTGGGGGTCGGCACTTCCTGAATCCCGGTACGGTAGGCTGCAACCCGGGAGGCCGTGCGGACTACGCTGTCGTGGAATGCACCGACGGCGCGTTCGCCGTGGATGAGAGAAGCGTTGAGTACGACAGCAGAGAGCTGCTCGTCCGGTACGATGAACTTCAGGTGCCGGCGAGAGATTTCCTGAGAAGGGTATTCCTTGGGGTGCGATAGCTGTTCCACTCGTACACAATGATCCCAACACACGAGGACCACATGACCAGACACCACGCCTACATGTACCGCTCCTTCGAGCACCACAAGCGCGAGACGCTTCCGCTGATGGTCGAGGCGGCGGAGACGCTTGAAGGGGAGTTGCGGGTAGCCGATCTCGGGTGTGGACCCGGAGTTCTGGACGCGATGCTGCTGTCCAGGCTCGGCGAGCGGATTGCGTCACTGGATCTGTTCGATGTCAGTGAGGGATTCCTCTCTGCTGCACGCGACTATCTGCCGAAGACTTCGGCGCAGATACAGTACCACACGGTCGACCTGAACAAACCGGAGCAGCTCTCGCATCTGGACGGGCTCAGTCTCATCGTGTCGGTGCAGGCCCTGTTCCACGTCAGACCCGAAGCCCTCCCACAGGTCTACGCGTGGTGTTTTTCGGCGCTGAAGGCCGGGGGCATCCTTGTCAATCACCAGACCATGGGGTACGCGGACCCGCGGTTTGCAGATGTGCTGAGCACGCACGCGGGAAGCCTCGGCAGTACGGCCGCGCTCGACGAGCTCGATGCAGAATTGCTGCGGCGTGCGCAGATCGATGGTGCGGGCGGAGACGAGACCAGCGAATCGGGTGGGGGATACGCCGGTCTGGCGCTCTCATCTGCCGACCACACCCGCATGCTGAATGAGGCCGGGTTCGTGGCCGATGAGATCTGGCGCAAGGGTGAGTCCGTGATGGTGCTGGCGAAGAAGGCGAACTGAGCCGTACGTGAAGGACTACGATCCGGAACTCGTCCGTCAGTCTTCCTGATTGCGCGGTCTTGGGGCGAGGTCGCTACAGTTCGAAGCGGTAGCGGCACTTCTGTCGCTCACCCCGCGCGTACATCTCGTTGTGCTCGGGGATGTCGACGATCCCGACGAGGGTCCCGCCGACTGCCTCACAGGTCTTCCTCGATGCGATGTTGTCGGGGTTGCATGTTGCCCACAGTTCCTTGAGCCCGTGCGTCCTGGCCAACTCAAAGAGCAGGCCGACACTGCGCGCGGCGCGATGGGCCCCACGGTACGACTCCTCGACACGGTACCCGATGTTGCCGCCGTAGTAGATATTCTCGTTGAACCCGATGCGGAGACTGATGGTGCCCATCAGGTCGCCGGACTCCAGGTGACGCATCTCGAACAGATACGCCGGGACATGATTCTTCTCTGGCACTGCAGGCACTTTCGCGGCGAGCACCAGCAACAACTCATCGTCGACCAAGGGACCCGGGTTCCGGAATTCGAATGTGCAGCCTTCGGCCACTGATGACTCCTTCGTCAATCACGGGGAAGATACACGTGGTGACTGAATTGCTCTGTCGGCCATCGCTACGCCCACCGTGAACGGGCCGTTCCAGTCGGTTGCTGTTCTTCCGCGATGTTCCATCGCAGCCAAGTGGGGCGGCGGGGAAAGCGGATCGTGCTACCGGCCGACGGTGGCGACCGCCGTCTCGATGGTGCCTCGCACTGTCAGACGAAGCACACAGGTGCCCGCAGTCACACCCCAGTCCCTCAGCGCGTAGCTGGTGGGCCCGGTTCCCGACGCGCTCGCGACGAGTTTGCCCTGGAGCGTGAAAGCGCTCAACACAAACGCCTCACCGTTGCCCACACGCACGGCGACTTCGTGTCGGGACACACGGAGCGAACGAGCGGCACGGCGTACCGAATACGTACGTGGTACCACCGGTGAAGGCTGCCCCTGTGTGGAGACTGTGATGGTGGCGGTTGCGGTCTTGTCGATAGTGAACCCCTGCGCAGTGCCGTTATCGGTGGCGGTTGCGGTGATCACGTGTTGACCGGCAGTCATACCGCTCACCCAGCCCTGCCAGGGCGCCGCAGTCGCAGTGGCAGCCAGGTTCCCATCAAGGAAGAACTCAACCGTGGTGATCTCCCCGTCGTCATCGGTGGGCACCACCGTGAACAGCTCGCTGTCGTAGGTGAGCTGCTGGTCGTTGGTGTGCGAACTGAACCGAACATTGGGGTAGTAGTTGCCGTCGTTGATCCGCGACCGCGCCCAATCAATAGGCGAGGGGTTCGTCAGTCCGTACATCACCCCCATGGCTTCACCGTGTCCGACTCCCGGGAACGTGGACAGCCTCTGATTGACACCGGTCACCCAGTTGAGTCCACCCCTGGTATCGCCGTGTTCCCGCCGGATCAGGTTCACCGCCATGCGGTGCTGCACGATCCACGAGTCGGCCTCGCCGACTCCGCCCCAGGCGGGTACGTTCTTCACGTTGGCCGCGGTCATGTGAGTTCCGTCAACGGCAGCCGCAACCGGTATGGAGGCGGAGAAGTAGTTCGGGTGAGCGTTGGTGTAGGAGTAGGCCCCGGCACCGCCCATCGAGAACCCCGTGATGATGATCCGCTGTGAATCGATGGGGAACTCTACGCGGAGGCTGTCGAGGATCTCCATGATATTATCGAGCCACGTGTCCCACCGCACGGCACTCCCGGGAGCCACAATCCAGATAGGCTCCGGCTGCACATTGGCGCCGTAGCCGTGCCATGCGCGGAAGATGGCGTCCTCGCCGACTACGACCATCCCGGGGTCGTCATTGTTCTCTCTGCAGCAGCCGTGGAGGGCCAGCACCATGGGGTAGGTGTGCCCGGCCACTATTCCGCCGGCACTCGGGATGTACAGGTCGTACCACTGTCCGTTGGGGTGGACGCGGTGGACCCAGTTGGCGGGCTGCGCTGCCAGGCCAATGGCCATCGTAAGTGTCAGTATGGCTGTTCGCATGCGGGCTCCTTCTTCCTGGTGGGTGGCGCCTCAAAGGGGAAGATAATCGGTAGGCATGGCCGCGCACTGAACCGTACCGGGTTTGCCGCGAACAACTCTGCCCGCGTTCTTCCTGCAGGGAGTGTTGTTGAGACACAGTGGACTCCGGCATGGACCAGACTGCACAACAGAACCGAGAACGGTGGAACGCGCTTGCGAAAGTGAACGTGCGGCACTCGCGACCATGGCTGTTCCTACGTGATGCCAGTCACAACGCTGCTACGCCTCCCGAATGTACCTTGTCCATGGGAAAACTTCTCATAGGAGGAACCATACTATGAACGTCCTTCGCTGCCTTCTGCCCTTCGTCATGTGCACGGTTCTCGGTGCCAGTGCGCAGGTCATTCGTGATGACTTCCTGGTGTCGGACGACTTCGACACGCTCGACCACCACCGGTATACACAGGTCGCCGGCTGCCGCAGCGGCAACTACGTCGTCAGTTGGCTGGAGGAGAAGTTCTTCGGAGAATACGAGATCGCGGCACGCTTGTTCGGTGCGGATGGAAGAGCGCTCAGCGGCGAGATAGATGTCACTCAGGGGAGCTACCTGGACGAACCGGAGTATGCGCTTGCGATGGCGGACAGCGGCGAGTTTGTGTTCGGATGGGTGCGCAGTTTCGGGGCCACACGCGACGAAGTCATCATCACCCGCTTCAACAAGGACGGCAGCTTCTTTGCACAGGGCTCGAACCTGATCATGGACTACCGTGGGGGTGATGCCCGGTTCCCAGACGTGTCAGTCGACAACAACGGGAACGTGGTGGCCGCAATCACTCTCAGCGGAGACTCCAGCGGGAGTCGTATCGGCGTATGTCCTGGGGTACAGATGCCGGCCCCGGTCTGGATTGCCGTTGACACCGCAGCGTACGGTGCACAGGTTGCCATGGCTGACAACAACCGCATCTACGTGACGTATAACGCGTCAGGAGTGTTCAAAGGACGCGTCTTCGCCGCTGGCGCGACTCCCACTCCGGTCGGAAACGCATTCGACATCGGCACGATTGCGAGCTCGGGGCCCTGGGACGTCTCGGCGCCACCCACGGGCGGGTTCGTGGTGGCATGGGAGGAACTCAACGGTAGCTCCTGCTACGATATCAGGGCCCGTCGCTACGACGAGGGCGGCACGCTGCTTGGGCAGGAGATCTCTGTTGAAGGCTGCAACTACCTGACACCCGGCATGGCCCCGCGAGTGACCACTACCATTGGTGGGGCGTTTGCCGTTGCGTGGAACGCGCCCCAGTCGGACATGATCCTGCTGCGTACCTACACCAATACCGGGGCTGCGTTCTCGGGGCTGGTCGAAGTGCTGGACGCAGAACGGGCTGACGCCTACGACGCCTGCCCGGCACTGATGGAGGACTTCACGCTGCTCGTGGGCTGGTCGGACAGTCGTACTGGCCGTACCCATTCCTACACGCGCCGGATCTCGGCACTGGGCGCCATCCTCGGGCCACCGCTGCGCGCCAACGGGCGCGGGAGCTCCGCTGCTTACCCTGACGTCGCCGTGAGTTCCTACAGCGGCAATGCGGCGGTGGTGTGGGAAGAATACGACTCCAGCCGGGTCTACATGCGGCTGTATGACGGCTACGAGGGTACGGCCACGTCGGAGAACATCCTTGTTCCGCAGAACGAAGACAACTCCTATTCTGCGCCGACGGTTGCGTATGAAGACGACACAGTTTTCGTGTTGTTCCGCTACCGCGAGCTTGGCTACGAGATGGCCCGGTTTGATGCGACCGGCACGCGCCTGGGCGCGCTGTACTCCATCACGGCAGACACGCTCTCCTCGGGTGACGTTGCCATGGGTGGTGGCCGTGCGGTCGCGGTCTGGACCGCTGACGGTTCGACTACCGGTGGCACGCCGTACGTTTCAGCGTCGGTGTACTCGTACAGAGGCGTTGCGGTTGCCGAGGATATCATGGTTGCCGAGCGGGGAGACGCGGCCGGGGTTGTGGTGCACTCCGACGGCAGCTTCACGGTGGTCTACCATATCCTCCGTCCGGTACAGCCGATCGGGTCTTCGTCGAATGTGTTCGTCAAGCATTTCAGCGCCAACGGCGACAGTCTGGGCCCGGCTGTCCAGGTGAACGATGTCAGCGGGCGTGCATCCAGGCCGCGGGTCGGCGCTGCGGAGAACGGCACGGTCGCGATTTCCTGGCTCGACCAGCGCGACCAGAACCTGGTGAGTCGCGTGTACTGCAAACTGTTCTTCGGCAAGGGAGCCCAGGTTGGCCCCGACTTTCGGATCGATTCGACCACCACCCCCAAGGCTTCGCTGGACATGGCGGTGAGCGCCGATGGTGGCATGCGGTTCTGCTGGCTTGACATGACCAGTGGGCTGGTTGAGACGTGCACCTACAACGCGGACGGCTCGCTCAAGAGCGGGATTCGTCGGCCACCCAATCAGGATCCGCTGCTCAGCGTTCCTGCACCGCGTATTGGCGGGGGGTACGACATGTCCATGGTCGTGTGGGCCGACAACGCCGACCGGGGCTCAGGGATGCGTGAGATCTGGGGTGAGACCGAGGGGCTGAGCAGTGATGTCGCCGGTGTCGCCGGATTCGACGCCGTTCATGACGGCAGAGCACGTCTGCAGAAGCCACGCATGCTCGGCGGTCAACGCTGGGTGGTTGGCGGAGTGGCCGGTGAATCCGTCACGTTCGAGGTGTTTGATGCCTGTGGCAGACTCCTGATGAGGAAGCGATCTGCCCATGCCGGGGGGACCGTGGTGTCGCCCGAGGCGATAGCGACCGGCATGCGCGTGGTTCGCTCACATGCTGCTTCAGGGAGCGTTACTGCTACTGCAGTGGGCGAGTAGTTCTTCCGTTTGCGAGCCGGAACAGCCGCTGCGCTTTCTGCCATCGCTGGTTGTCGGCCATGATGCGCCCCGCAACAACCCGCCGTCCCGACAGCGTGAACCATCGGCCTGCGCTTGTCGATGGGTGCGGCACAGCTCGTACGAATGCTGGCGACCCAACTGCGACAGCCGGTACGTACTCATCAGCCCCCACATCGATGCCGGCGCCATACGGCCGCGTGTCGCCGTCGAAGTCGGATGAGAGACCGGTACCCAGTATGCCGCGATCGATGGCCGCATCGATCAGGTCAGACGCCAGGTGAAGGTCGCCGAGAGCGGTGTCCACAAACCAGGCTGCATCGGCGGTGGTCACGTTGCCGGTGTCGGTACCCGTTGCACCATCGCGCGCCAGTATTGCGAGGTTGCACAGGTTGTTGGTGAAGTAGGCGTTGATGGTCGTGGCGAACCGGTACTCCATTGCGCAGTGGGAGTCGTGGACGAATGCCGTGTTGTTGTACACCCGAACGTCGGGGGCAGTGTAGACGGCGACGGCTGGCCCGTGCATGGCTGTGATCATGTTGTTGCGCACTATCCCGCCCTGGTGCGACGACGTTGGCAACAGGCCGAACATGATTCCGCGGTCGCAGTTGCGTATGAGATTGCCCTCGACCAGCGTGCCTGAAGACTCGTCAAGCACATGGACCGCGTACCCGGCAGGGCCGAGGTCAGGGCTGGCAATGTTGCCGAACACACAATGCCTGATGACCCAGTCGCGTGCCCGATGGCAGGCGATGCCGCCAGTGGAGCCGTCCGGTGCGACGAAGGTGGTGAATTCCAGTACGCAGTCCTCGACGGTCCCCGAATCGGTGTATCCGGAGGGCTGCGGACCGTCCGCCGTCACCAATTGCTCACCGGCGTTGCGTAGTACGCAGTTTCTCACCGTCAGCCCGTCAGCGCCCGTCCAGATGCAGTGCCTCGCTACTTCCTCAATCGTGATATCTGCAATCGTGACACCACTGCCAAGTACTCGGAACCCGAACTCCGGGCCGCTGAACATTCCCTGTCCGCGTACGGTAGCCGAGTCGGGCACCCCAGCGACACTGCGGATGGTCAGACTGTCGGCGGTCACGGTGGGGAGTTCGGTCGCTGCCTCTATCTCATACACCCCGGACGCGAGCAGGATTGTGTCATGCGGCGCAGCGTTGGACAGCGCCAGGTCAAGCTCGCCGCAGGTGGTCACTATGGCCGATCCGGCTAGCGCTGCGGTGTGGTACACAAGCAGAACGAACAGTGAAGCTCTCACGAATGGTGTCATTGGCAGACTCCTCAGGCGGCAAGATATGCGCCGCACGCCCCCCAAGTCAACTTTCCTCGCGTACGGAACAACCGCTGTGCCGCGCCCGGCACGCATCTGGATCGCATCAGTCTGGCGTCTGGGCGGTGCTGCAGGAGTTGGTGTGAGTTGGCGTTGGTCTGTGGTCAGCGATGGGCCCGAGTGGGCTTGGCGAAAGGGGCGAAACCGGACAGGACTAGACTTGAACTCATGTCTTCTGTCGAAACAAGTGCTCTGCCTCCTGAGCTACTCTGTCCGGCTCGCCTTTTCCTCTTCCTCACTTCCCGCCGCACTCAGGACACGTCTCCCCGAGTGACCGCCATGCATGATGGCGGATCTTGTGTTTGGGATCACTGCTGCACGCGTTGCGCAGCACCGCCAACGTTGGTTCGTGCCCCAGTTTCGCGTATGGTCTCAGCGCCATCATCACCCGCCGTTGCGTAGAAGGCCACGGCCCCCCTCGTCTACCTGGTACTCTGCCACGGGCAGACTGGCCCCGCTGCCGGCAGTGTCCACTCCGGTTGAATGGCAACACTTCGTTGTTCGGTGATGGAACCGTGCCGCAAAGTCACTCGCATTTACACCGTTCCTTCGGGTCCTTCCGGGTTTCGAGTGGGTTGAGAGTCGAAGGTTGGGGAACATGACCGATTTCGAAAGACAGGATCGGCAATGAATACGGGCGCCTGCCGTACGCAGGCCCGCCTCACGGCAGGCCCACGGCACCGCGCTGTCCGCTGCAATGCACACACGGCCCACAGAGGACGTAGTCCAGGAGCAGTGTGCATTTCCGCTACCATCGCATGGCGCGAAGCAGCCGTTGCCTGCGGCAACACGACGAGAGCTTCCGCCCGTGCTTCTGCTGTTGCG
>CAZJJT010000151.1:0-9180 GCA_964546395.1 uncultured Fibrobacterota bacterium | reverse complement strand
AATCACGAATTGTGCCCGCAGCCGCTGGGCCCGTTCGTAGAACTCCTCGCGCAGCGGCTCCACGGAGTGCAGGAGCACGCCGAAGCCGAGGAACACGGCGAGTGTAACAACAAGTATGATGCGGAACAGGTGCTCCACCAACGGCGCTTCGGTGGGCACGTAGATCTCATAGGCCCGCAGGAGTTCTTTCTTGTCAACCCTGGCCATTACTCTTCTTCCAGCACCAGGACTGAGAAATCCCTGAACCCGGCCTTGCTGCAGGTGTACATCACCCGTTTCACCACGTGGAACGGGATCTCGCGGTCAGACTGTATCATCACTTCCTGCAGCTTCGTGGTGTCCTCGCACTTGCTGCGCTGCAGGCTCATCCAGTCAAACAGCGGGGCCACCAGGAGCGAGTCCTGGTTCGCCACCAGCTCGAGCGGTGCCACGATAGTGCCCTCGGAAGCGATGGCGTTGCGCGTGATCTCGATAGTGCACGTCGGTTTGGGCGGCTTCTGTGCCGTGGAGAGGGGCAATTCGAGGTCCGCCGAAGGCGTCACCAGGTTGCCTTCCACCGAGAAGCTCTTCAGCAGGAACACCAGCAGGATGGTCATGACATCCACGAGCGAGGTCAACTGCGGCCTGAACGTGCCTTCCGCCGCCGCGTCCGAAGAGAGTCTGCCCGGACGGAGCCGCATCTACCCCTCCACTCCCGGCTGTTCCGTGGCGCTGGAAAGCCCGATCTTCTCGTAGCCCGTCTCTCGACACACATCCATCACCCGCACCACATGCTGGAACCGCACGGCGTCGCGTACCGCCACCACCACTTCGTCCTTGATATCAACCGTCTCGCGCCGCTCCGCCAGGCGTGCTCCCAGTGTCACGTAGTCGAACGTGTCTTCGCTGCCCGGAAGCGAGTCGAGCATGTTCTCGCCCTGCGTGATCGCCACGAATTCCGGCGCCACCACGACAGTCACCTTGAGCTTCGGCTTGCCCTCCGAGTCGTCCAGTCCCACTCCGACGTTCGGCGGGAGACCAAAGTCTATCACGTACACGTGCGTGAACACCGCCATCGATACCAGAAACGGTATCAGGATAATGAACATGTTCATGACGGGCGTGATGTCCAACTCGACCGCATCCCCGGCTACCTCCGAGGGGCGGTGCGGCCCATTGCCGTACCTTCCCTGGCTCCTCACGCCTGCCTCTTCTTGAAGTAGTTGAGCAAGCGCACCACCGCTTCATCCATGTCTTTCATGATCCGGTCGCGGTAGTTCACCAGCAGCGTGTAGAGCACCATGCACGGCACGGCCACCATGAGGCCGAACGCCGTGGTATTCATCGCTTCGGAAATCCCCTGCGCCAGCATCACCGCCTTCTTCGCCGCTTCCACTTTCACCAGCGAGTCGAAACTCACTTTCAGGCCCGAGATGGTCCCCAACAGCCCGAGCAGGGTGGCCACGTTGGCGAACAGGGCCAGGTAGTTGAGCCGCTGCCCCATGCGCGGCAATTCCTTGATAGCGGCCTCATCCACACCCTCCTGGATATCGGCGTGGTCCATGCCGGCTGCGAACCGCTCCACAGCGGTGCGCAGGAGCACAAACGAGGGTGAGCGCCTGCAGCAGACCGCCTGCCTGGCCTCCTCGACTTTGTCCTCGTTCAGCAGCTTCGCCAGCTCGGCGACCGTCCTGACCGCGTTGCCGCGGCAGATGAACGCGTAGAACACCAGCCGTTCAAGAGCCACGGCGACCGCGACCGCAAACACCGTGAGAATCACCCACATGAACACGCCGCCCTCGTTGAACCATGCCGCAATCTGTGCTGTCATGCGTGTCGTACTCCGTTGTTGGAATGCTGTGTGACATCCGGTGGACAGCCGAAAATACTCGGGGCTTCGCACCGCACGAAGCCCCGCGTGCAGAACCAGACCGAATGGGAAGCCGGGATCCTAGGGCAGCGCCACCTGGCGGACCGCAATGTCGCCGCCAGTCTCACAGCGGATCGTGTGGCTCGACCCGCCGTTCAGTTCGCCTTCGTACTCCGTGTCGCTCATCTTCACATCATCGACGCGAATCTCCCCGTTGCGTCCCGCCTGCAGCACCAGGTCCACCCGCATCCCCGCCGGCACGTCGATACTGATTGCGCCGCTGGAGCTGGTAACCTCGAGTTTGTCGAACAGCGAGTCGAGCATCGGGTCGAGCGAGTCGCCCGACAGGACGACGGCGATATCACCATCCGTGGAGTACAGGCTTGCGCCCCGCGCCGTCTGCACACGCACCTCCCCGGAGCGTGCATCCGCACTCACTCTGCCCCGGAACCCGCGCACGGTCACCGACTTGTCCACCATACCGATATCCAACTCCACGTCCCGTGCCAGCGCCATGTGCGTCCTGTCCACCGTGGCCGTTGTCCACTGGTCGCCCTCCACCACCAGCGCCAACTCCACTCCACCGTTGCGCGCTTCAGCGCGCAGGTCCAGGTCGTTGTACCACTCGTCACTGGCGACCATGCGTCGGATATCGCAGGTGAGCACCAGGCTGTCGGCCGCAATCCCGTCAACTTCCACTTTGCCTGTGGCAAACGCATGTTCGCCCAGTGTCACCTCGCCGATCCCGCTGAAATCGCGCTGCCAGGTCAGACTCTCCACCCGCTCTTCGGCGTTGAACGCGCAACCGGCCGCCAGGAGAAGCGTTCCCGCACAGACTGTCCGCAGTATCGTGTTCATGGTATCCACCCTCAGAAATGGAAGCTCAGAGACAAGCCGCAATCGAACCAGAACGTGCCGTACGGCACCACGTCCGAACGCTCAGAGGGCAAGGCCCCGGCCTGAAGAGCACCGGTAGCCATGTATGCCACTCGTCCCACCAGCCCCACGGAGAAGTGTTTCACCGGCCACAACGCCACCATGGTCGAGACATACGGCGCCACCGCGCCGTCGCTCTCACCGGTACCCAGGCCGGTCTGCAGCTGCGCCATCGCCCCCACCGCGGCTTCGAGCTCCAGTCGCCGCATCGGATAGAGCGCCGCACCCACAAACGGCGAAAGCGTCAGTGCCAC
The DNA here is from genome assembly GCA_964546395.1 of uncultured Fibrobacterota bacterium. Taxonomy (GTDB): domain Bacteria; phylum Fibrobacterota; class Chitinivibrionia; order Chitinivibrionales; family CAZJJT01; genus CAZJJT01. Next base: position 6,141 of record CAZJJT010000151.1, on the reverse strand, counting down.
CCGGTCACCATGCACCGACTCGTTGAAAAACAGCATGATATCGCGCACGCCGAGGATCAGGTATGGCCGGATTGCGTAGGACAGCATGAACCCGGCGGTGCGCACGGCGTAGTGGTCACCCCCGTTGTCCTCTACAAAGAAGTAGTGGTTCTGGTAGCCGAACGACAGGCGATACCTGATGCCGTAGGGACGGGTGTCCTGCTCGGCTTCGGCCTTGAATAATTCGACCTTCGAAGCGTCGAACTCGGCCTTGCGTTCAGCCCGCTCCCCTCTGCCGTCAAGTGCCGTTGCCTGCCGTTCGAGCGCCTCAGCCCCCGCCGTCAACTGCGCCTCTTCCCGCCGCAGCGAATCGACCACCACCTGGAGGTCTGCGATGAGGCTGCGGTGTTTGGCGATCCTCTCGCGCTTGGAGGCAATCACCGAATCTTCAACCGCCGCGGCGCTGTCGGTTGCCACGGACTGGCTCACATGCGCCGCCATCTCGTCCGCGGTCTTCCTGAGGTGCACCTCGTTGCGCTTCACCTGCTCCTCGAAATCCACCCGTCGCATCGCCGTGCGCTCAGCCTGCCCACGAAGCTCCCGCGCCTCCGCGCGCAGCCGCGCAGCCTCTTCCCGTTGTGCCTGCCCGGGATCCTCACCAATCGCTTCAGTCTCTTCCGTACCTTCGTCGAGCGGCGCAGGCTCTGCGCTCGAACCACCTTCTTCGACGGCCTCCTGCGACCCACTGCCCGGCAGAGCCCCGCCAGTCTGCACGACTGCTCCGCTTGCGGGCCCGCGGACCTCGCTGACCCCGGTCGCCTCCCCTGGCGCCGCCGTCTCTTCCACGGGCGCCACGGCTTGTGTCACCGTGTCCGCAATCTCGATGATACTGCCCGATGGCTGCTCAGCGAACGCCAGCAACGCAGTGCAGGTGACTGCCATTGCTCCCGCGACACGTCTCATGCTGTGTTCCCTTCCGGATGGCTGAACCCCATGTGCCACACCCGAAACTACCACCGTGCCACCTGCCACTCAAGCGTCGGCCTGCCGCGGGTCCGGGCTGTTCAGCAGCGCATTCAGCTGTTTGTACCGTGTGCGGCTCAAGGGCACGCTGCCCCCGCCCGTGAGCACCAGCTCGTACCGCCCCCCGCCGTGCACGCTTACCTGCGCTACCCGGCGCACATCCACCACGTACGACTTGTGCACGCGCACGAACCGTCCGGGAAGAATCTTCTCCAGCGACTCGAGCGACTTGCTGTGCAGTTCCGTACGCCCGTCCGCAAGGTGGATCTCGACGTAGTCCCCGGCCCCCTTCAGGAATGCTACCCCATCCACCGCAACCAACTGCAGCGCCCCGAGCCGTTTGACGGTCAGGTACCGCGCAGGCGCCGTGCCTGGCGTCTGTGGCGTGTGCTCTCCCGACACCCGTGCGAGTGCGCGTTCGAGACGGCCCTTGTCGACCGGCTTGGGTACGAAGTCCAGCACGCCATACTCAAACGCACGAAGCGCCTGCTCGGTGGTGGCGGAGACGATGATGGTCTGGAACGGACCGGCCGTAGCGCGCTTCAACAACTCGAACCCGTCCTCGCCGTTCAGGTTGAGGTCGAGCAGGAGCACATCGATCGTATTGCTCGCCAGGAACTGCTCAGACTCTTCGATCCGCTCCAGACACGTTATCTTCGCAACCGAACCGCCCAGGATATCGCGTGTCATGCGCTCGAGCCTGCGCGCCGCCATCCGTTCGTCTTCGACTATCAGTACGTTCACGACCAGTTGTCTCCCAACAGGGTTCCGCCGGAAGGGGCTGGGCGCCCCTTACACCCAGCTCGGAAAATAACGAGACCTGTGACCAACCCCCCCCCGTCCCCCCACGCTTGGGGGGCATCCTCATCCCTTTGTCTCTATGACCGATAGCCAACCGCCTTCGGCAGGCCCTGACTCGAAGGACCAGTCGGTCCCAAACAACTCCTGCAGACGACCACGCACGTAGCGGGTACCCGTGCCCTCGCGGACCCCGCCTGAAGCACTGTCACTCGCCAAGACACTGTCGTTGAACAGCACGATGCGGGTCGACTGACCGCTCTTCTCGCACCGAAGCCGGAACACACCGTCCTCGCGCCCCGCATAGCCGTGGGTGAGGCCGTTCTCGACCAGCGTGTGGATCACCAGCGGCGGCACATCAACCCCCGCAAGACTCCCCTCGGTCTCGAGACGGTAGGTACGCGCGTACCGAAACCCCATCACCTGGAGGTGCGCCGCACACAGCCGCACTTCATCACTGAGCGCCACACTGCGGTGTGCCGCGAATTCGAGCAGCAGACGCAACTCCTCGGCAAGTGCCTGCACCAGCTTCACCGCCGTGCCCGGATCCTCCTCGAGCCACGCCACAATCGAGTTGAGCGAGTTCAGTAGGAAATGGGGCTGGATGTGGCGTTTGAGCAGGTCGAGCTCCAGCCGCGCCGCGCGGACCTGGGCATTCTGGAACTCCCGCTCCCGTTGCGACATCTGCCGCGACAACGACACCGTGAGGAACATGATCAGCGCCGCAAACCCGAGCATCCATCCCAGGTCCAACTCGAAGAGCTGGGTGGCCAGCACACCCCCAAGGAACGCAACCAGGCCCAGCACCGAAGCCAGCGAGCCCACAGCATGCCGCGCCGCGGCCCAGGCGCACACCGCCGCCGCAACCACCACGGTCAGGTAGGAGTGGAGCGTGTTCAACTGCACGAACAGCCCGATCGACCGGGCCGGAAGCAGGCCGGTCGTGATCAGCCGTGGCGCACCCACCACCACCAGCGCCACCGCCGCGATGATCATGCTCATGCGTATCTTGCGCGGGAACCCGAACTCGTACATGAAGAAGACCGGCAGCAGCCACATCATGAGGAACCACGGGATGTCGTTCACGGCGGCCCAGGCGTAGTAGAGCCCCAGGTCCATCTGGAAGAACTCCCGGAGCGCCTGAATGACGATGTGCGAGGCGCAGGCGAGGCAGAACGTGGCGAACACCGCGTAGGGCTTGCGCTCGCGGTAGCCGAACAGCAGCACCAGGTGAAACACGCCGGTGAACAGAAAGATGCCGGCCATGAAGAACTGCACGGCGCTGTCCCAGAACAGCATGCGCTGCACACGCCTGAACTCCCCGAACATCATGGGGGCCTCGATCACCCCCGAGAACGTGTTGTGATTGGAGACCCGGTGCGCGACCACGTGCTTGCCTGGATGGCTCAACTCCCGCGGCACGGTGACTATCATGGCAGATGTACCCGGGGTCTCTTCTCCGCGCGAGTGTCCGACTACGCCATTGCGTCCCACCAGCACACCGTCCCAGTACACTTCGCTGGCCGACACCGCCGCCCGCTGGTACAGCGCCAGCTGGGCCAGCGAGTCCATGGGTGCGGGAAGGAACAACTCCTTGCGGAACCACCGTACCCCTCGCCCCGCCCACCCCTCGCTCACCCAGAGCCCGGCTCCGTGCGCGGGTTGCCAGTGCGAGCAGTCGTACTCCGCGGCCGCCCACACCATCGAGTCGCCCGAAGCCGTGTACCAGCCGCTCAGCGGGACCGCCAGCTGCTCCTCGGGGAACACGTACAACATGTCCGCCGCCGGCTCGGGCTCCGAGCCGGCTTCCTGAGCGGCGCTCAGTATGGGAATCGAGGCGAGAAGGAACGCGCACGTGCGCCAATCCATTGCGAAAAGATACTTCTCCGGTTCCGTGAAGGTGCCGCTCAACAGCACTCTCCGTCGCCCAACTGCACCCGTTCGCGGTCAGTGAGTATTTTGCTGTTCCCCATTGCATGTACGGCGTTGCCAACGGAAGAATCTGCATGCGAACCGCCTTGCTCACCGTGTATGTGCTCCTTCTCGTCCTCCGGACTGCACCGGCACAGGTGTACCGTGGGTACAACGAAGACGGGAACGGGCAGTCGAAGGAGCAGGCCGAGCGCAAACGTCGCGAGGTGAAAGGGCACTACGAGGGCGGGGCACTGCACTACGCGGTGACCTACAAGCGGGGCAAGCTCGACGGTGATGCGCGGGAGTACTACGAGGACGGCACGCTCAAGGCGGAAGTGAAGTTTCAGAACGGACGCAGGGACGGGGTCGCGCGGTACTATTACCCCAACGGCATGCTCAAGGCGCGTATCCTGTACAACCGTGATCGCGAAGCCGGCGGGAAGTCGAAGTTCTATGACGAGAGTGGTGTGCTGAGTCGCGAGGAAGGTGTAAGCGGGAAGGTGTCGAGCGTTCTGGACACGCTGGCAGGCAGTACACTCCCTGCGGGCTCGACCAACACCACACCTGCGAAGCCCGCACCCGACACGGCGGCGAAGCAGTAGACTTCGCACCCTCCTTTCACCTCGCCGCTACTGCACCAGCCTGAGCGCCTTCTGTACGGCGGCGCCATCCCCCGCGAGCCTGGCCACATAGGTACCTGCCGATACCATGGTACCGCTCGAAGACCGCCCGTCCCAGAGCACTGCATTGCCGGCGGGTGTACCCAGGTCACGGACCAGTTCACCGCGAAGCGTGTGTATCGAGAGCCGCATCGCCCGCCGCGCGGAGGGAACCTTCAGCGCAACCGAAGCACTCAGGCCACCCGGCCCAGCGGCGTGCACGAGCAGCGTCGCTCCCGTGCTCCCCCGCTCTGCACCCCCGGAACCAACGCCTGCGGGCGACATGTCGACCCACCCCGGACCGGCCACGGTAGGCAGCGGCGCAAGTGTCAGGAGTTCGGTCTGCTGCGGCGTGGTGTAGCCGAAGCTTGTGACGTACTGGTCAACAGTGGTGTTATGGGTCGCGTGAATCTCGGGCTCGCGCACCTTCTTGACTGTCAGGTAGTCGATCGCCGGACCGAAGGTCCCCATGATCAAACGGTACACGTTGGGGTCCTCGCCCTGGCCCAGCCAGTCGCCGGGAGTGCCGCTGGGCCCGCTCAACTGCCCCCACAGCGAATCCACGATGCACAACTGCTGCCGGGGCGGGTCACCGCCGACGATCGCGTCGGAGGTGTTCATCAGGTACATCATGTTCATGTTCGGGCAATGGTTGACGTTGACCGACCCCAGGTGGTTCTTCATGGTCAACGTCACCAGGCCGTTACTCGGATTGGTGTGGCCCTTGTTGACCGCGACGTTCACCATGATGTCGTAGTTGTAGGTGGGGCCGGAGGAAGCGATGATCTGGGTGCAGGTGATGCTCGTGCCGGTGTTCACCGTCGGGATCGTGACGGTACCGTCAACGTTGTTGCCCCGGCCCTGCACGGTGATTCCAGCCGGCAGCCCCAGTGAATCAGTGCGCCCAACCAGCGAGCTGTACAGATTGATGCAATTGCGGCCGGCATCGTAGAGCGTCATGTTGGCAAACGGCACGCCGAACGAGTGGAGCACCTGGCACACCTTGTCGATCACGGCCACGCGCGGATGGTTTTCACCCAGGGCGTTGGTCTTGATGACGACCCGCACCTCGGACCACGCTTTCGATGCGGGCTTGCGGAATATGGTCGCCCAGGCTTCACCCGGGGTCGACCTCACCGCCAGCGCCATTGCTATCGTGTCCAGGTTGGCCTGTATCACTGCCTTGTCCACCACAGACTCGCTGTTCTGGACGGTCATGCTCTGGAAATCGAGCATAGGACAATCCTGCTTCACCATCGCAGGGTCCTTCATGCTTACGACCCGGCGGTTGTCAATGTCCGGGTTGATTGCCATGCGGTCGGTCCACGCAACACCGGCAGGGGAAGCCCTGCCCGTACGCGCACCACCAACCACCGACAGCCCGGCCGCGGCCGCCGCGCTGCTCCTGATGAACGACCGACGCGATACTGTTCCACGTGCCATGTGCAGACCTCTGCTGTTTCGGCGATTGTGGCGCTCCCGCCTACTGCGGAAGCGCGAGCGTGTTCGCCAGTGCCGCTCCGTTCGCGGCCACACGCACAACATACCTGCCAGCCGCGGCCGGCCGTCCCGAAACCCCACAGCCATCCCAGACAACCGCCGCACCTCTGCCGCTCAGCTCGCGCACCAGGTGTCCCTGCAGATCCAGGATACGCACGCGCACGTCACCGCGTCCTTCCGGCAACGCAAACGCAACCGATGACCCCGAGCCGGTGGCGCTGATGGCATGCACGATGAACTGTCGCTCCCGTGTCCCTGCCGCACCCCG
>CAZJJT010000150.1:0-9221 GCA_964546395.1 uncultured Fibrobacterota bacterium | reverse complement strand
GCCAGGCGGGCCTGGAGCAGCGAGACCTTCTCGTCGCGATTGAGCTCGGGGTAACGCTCGAGTATCAGCGCGAGCACTTCCTCCGCCTTCTGATAGCGCTCGTCGTACACGTACGCCTGGGCAAGGTAGTAGTAGCTCTCCGGCACGAACTCGCTTTGCGGGAACTCCTCCTGGAGGCGGCGGAACTGGCGCACCGCGGTTGCCATCTCGCGCTTGTTGAAATACGCACGCCCCATCAGGAACAGCGCGTCATCGTGCCACCGCTTGCGCTTGTGATACACCTCGATTACTTTCTGACACTTCTCGATTGCGCGGTCGTACTTGGCCAGCGGCTCACCTGAGGGCGCGAGAAGCGAATCGGGGTACGGCCGCATCTGCTTGCGGTGCGCGCGATAGCCCACGTTGAACGCCGTGCGCGCGTTGTAGAACGTGTTGATGAATGCACAGTGGAGAAGCGGGACAATGCCCGCCGCCACCAACAGCAGCCGCATCGCGGCGACACGTCCGGAATGGCCCTGCATGAGGCGGCAAGATACATCGCGCACCCCCGTTTGCTCCTCAGCTGCACGTGCCGCACGAACGGGGGCGACACAGGGGAGGTAGTATTTTTGGCTCATGGTGATACTACGTGCGGCGGCGCTCGTTATGGTGCTGTGCCTGACAGCGGCCGCGGATACCGATTCGCTCGCCCCCATTTCCCCCGCAGCTGATACACTCCCGGCCGAACCGCCCGACGCCGATACACTTGCCGACGATGCCCGGCGCGATTCACTCAGAGAGCAGTCGATCGCGTTCTCCGACACCTACCGTCGGTTCCCCGGCACACTCGACTCGGCCCTGGCCACGCGCCGTATCCTGCCGCACCAACTGCACGCCCAGGACGCCTTCGGCGTCTCGCGCGCCCTCGCATCCTCGCCGTATTTCACCTATGTCCCATACGCGCTCGAAAGTTCGCGCAACCGGGCCCTCTACCTGGGTCTGCCCACGCCCCGCCCCTACCTCATTGTCCCGGCAAGCGCCATGGTGCCGCGGCCCACGCGGGAGCGCGGCGACGACTGGCTGTTTGCGGCAAGCCTCGAACGGGTGGAAGTTGCGCCGGACGGCTCTGTGTGCTTCACGCTGCACGCTCTCCCGCACACCACCCCGGCGGCGTTCTTCGCGTGGGAGAACGGCGTGTTCGACGAGAACACGCTGCATGTGCTCTTTGCCCGGCCCGTCACGCGCCTGTTCTCGTTCGGCGTTACCTCCGACTACCGCTCGCTGCGGGCCGGAACATACTCACACACACGCGGCGGCGTCTACGACTCCTACCGGGGCATGGTCGACGACACGTCGTTTGTCGTGAAGCAGGTGACCAACCCCCTGTCGCGCGAACATGTCGTGGGGATCCGCGCGCAGTACCACGGTGCGCTCGCGCACGGCGAGCTGGGCTACACGTACCTCGATCTCCACAACGGACGCGTGTTCGGCAGCGACACGCTGCCACTCGGCCGCGACACGCTCCACCAGTACAGCCACAACGTCGCACTCTCGCTGAGCACGATCGGTAACAACCGTCTCGCCGTCCGCGGCAGCGCGCGCCTCAACCACGATGTCGAACGGGAGCGGCGTGCGCTGGACACCGAAGGCTACTACGTGTCCTCGCGCGGCGGCACGCTCACGTCTGCAGGCGCCGAGCTGACCGCGTCACTGGCGCTCAGCGGCTCCGATACGCTCTCGGCCCGCGCCCGCGGCTCGGTCGGCGCAAGGGAGTTCTATCACGACCGCGGCCAGATCCAGACCGGCTTGTACGGCGATATCGGGTATGCACGGACACTCGGCGACTCGGCTCTCGGCGCGAGTGTGAGCGCAGGGCTCGGCTTTCAGTTCGCGCAAGTGAACACCGAAACGCGCGGTTCCCCCTCCACTGGTGCGCTGGTCTGGCATGGTGTTGCGGCGGGATGGCTGGGGGCCCAGCGGCTCTCGCTCTCTGCGCGCCGCGACCTGCTCGAGTATGCTCCCCCCCTGGCGAGCGAGTTCGTGCTTCCCGACCAGCCCGCGGATCCGGTCGACATGTATGGGGCCGAGGTCAGCCTCGGCTGGCGACGGCTCAGTCTGCTGGCCGGCTACCTCTACAGCACCGGTATCGACTCGGTTGCCCAGGTCCACGCGTGGCCCGACAACCTGCCGCCCTACCAGGAGCCGCACTCCGTGGTCATGCTCGCGCCGGCTGCCGGACGCTTCGCGGGGTTCACATTCCACGGACAGTGGCTCATATCCGACACGCGGCCGTACCACAAGGTGCAAGCCGGCATCACCTGGGAGCGGCTCGTGGCACGGGGCAATGAACTCATCCGTCTCGAAGCCCTGGTGAACTACTGGAGCGAGCGCGAGCACGTGGAATACGGCGGAACCGATACCTGGCACTACAGCATCTTCGATGTACGCGGAAGAGCGTCGGTGCAGATTAAGACCTTCCGCCTTTTCTTCAACGTCGACAACATCCTCAATCGCACCATCGCCTATGTCCCCGGCAACGTGCTTCCCGGCCTCACCTTCCGGTGGGGGTTCAACTGGTACTTCCAGCGGTAGCGGTCAGCGGGTGGGACCGATGTAGTACCGCAGCTGCAGGCTCGGCCGGCTGTACAGGTTCAGCCCGGTGTTGTACTGAAGCTGCGACGATGTCTCGGGGAAGAATGTGAGCCCGCAGGCGAGCATGTACTCGCCGATGATGCTGAGCTTGGCGGTGAGGGGCCATTCGATTCCGCCGCCCAACAGGAGCGTGATGTTCACGCGGTCGGAGTAGGCACCATCCTCGAACTCGAGCAGCGAGCCCAGGGCGCCGCCCACATACGCCGTGAACAGGCTGTCATACAGCGCCACGTTGCAGCCGACGGAAGGCTCGAAATCGAGGTATGTCTGTTGGAACGTGCTGTCACCGTACTCGCCCCAGTAGCTGACTCCCGCCCAACGGACATCGAAGTACCAGTCGAAGCGGCCGATGTCGTTGCCAAGGCGGAAGCTCGGCCATGTCGTGATCGCTACCAGCGAGCGTCCCGCCGCCGCGGAACAAAGGAGGAATGTCAGCACAAGCACCGCGCGCGCCCAGCGAACCATGTATCACCCCACTATCAGCAGTTTCTTCATCCGCACCGTGTTGTCGCACTCCACCACGAAGATATACGTTCCCGGGAGCAGGCGGCGACCGCTGCTGTTGCGGCAGTCAAACGTGAACCGGTGCGCCTCGCCTTCGACAGTCCGGCCACTGCCCCGCCATACCAGCGCGCCATCCACGGCACGCAGCGATGCGACATACGGGCGGGGTTGCACGTTGCCCTCGTGGATAAATTCCACGGTCACGAGGGCCAACGGGTCGCTCGCGCGTACCACGTTAGGGAACACCACCAGGCGCGAGTCGGGTAGACCGGGCAGTGTCACGTACACCAGTTCGGGCGTCCGCCCTACTTCGATTCCCACCGTGTCAGTGCCGTACCTGCTGACCCACAGCCGCGCGGGGAGTTGGCCGGCGGGGACCGTCGCCACCACGAATCCGTCCCGCTCGTCCTCTCCCACCACCACGCCGCCCCGATCGACTACCCTGACTCCGCTCGCCCGCTGGCCCCGGTTGTCCAGCGCTACCACCACGACTTCGCCCTCCTTCATGCACCCCAGCAGCGCGCTCGGGATCCCGTGTCCGTACTCATTGTCAACCGTATCCTGGCTCGGCGCGTATCGGCACGACCCCAGGACGGCTGCCAGTACCTCCTCGGGACTCAGCTCCACTCGGCACTGCCGCACCAGCGCCGCTATGCCCGCCACCATCGGGGAGGAAAATGACGTTCCGGCCTGCAGGATGTAGTCGCCGCCGTTGTCGGGCACGGTGACACCGCCGCCCATGGCTGCGAGGTCAGGCTTCACCCGGCCATCGACCGTCGGTCCCCGGCTGCTGAACGACGTCACCCGCCCGGCGGCATCAGTCGCTCCCACGGCAAGGATGCCTTCCGCGTCCGCCGGCGAGTTGATTGTACCGGCCCCGGACCCATCGTTGCCAGCCGAACTGACCACGATCATGCCACGCGCAAGCGCGCCTGCCGCTGCGCGTGCCACAATTGTCGTCCGACCGTCCATGTCCTCGTAGGTGTAGCTCTCATCCGGCGCGTCGAAACCGTAGCGGTAACCCAGCGAACTGTTGACAATGTCCACACCCAGGCTCTCGGCCCACACCAGTGCCGCGGCCCAGTGGTCCTCTTCCACATGACTCTCGACGGTCGTGTCCTCGGTGCCGGCAATCACGCACCGCGCCCCCCACGCCGGCCCCACCATGCTCCCCGGGTCCCAACCCATGCTCACCGCCACCGCAGCGGCGCCATGCGTGCGGTACGGCACAATCGAGGAACTCCGGCCCGACACGAAATCGCTGTCGCCCACGACACGGCCCGCGGACCGAAGGTGGGCAAGGCACGGGTGGTCGAACCAGAACCCGGTATCGAAGAAGCCGATCAGCACGCCGCTTCCGGGCGGGTCCTGTGTCACGCGCGCGAGGTACTCATGCGCGAGCGGCACATGCACCAGGGCCGCCTGCGCCAGCGCCATGCCGTACCCGCCGGGTTCGGCGAGTCGCTTGGCGGGGCCGGGCCACCGTGGTACCGCGCGGCGGTACGTGCCGACGGGCACGACCGCGAGCACGCCGCTCAGCGAAGCAATCGTGTGCAGGCGCGCGGACGAGACCGAGAAGCTGGCGGCACGCGCCCAGGGAAAGCTCCGGCGGAACGTGGCACCCTGTGAGATCACCGCGGCGATATCAGCCGCACGCACGGGCATGTCGCCGGCGACCGCGGCAGCGCACCCGGCGCGTTGCCGCCGCTGCACCGCCCGCGGCGCCACGCGAGGGCCCTCGAAGGACTTCTGCGGACGGTGCGAGAACACGACCCACACGGCAAGGGACGTATCACGGCGCGCCAACTCGGCCAGACCGCGGGACAACACCCCGCCCGAGGCCGCGCCTGCGCAACAGACCAGGAGTCCGAACTGGCCGACACTCCTCACCACACTCATCCGACTACTCCAAAAAAGGCGGAGGCACCGATCACCGATGCCTCCGCGGAAAAGCCCCGCAGCTCTCCGCTGCCGCTACTTCAGCCGCACGATTTCGATCCGGCGGTTCTGTGCCCGACCAGCCGCACTGCGGTTGTCGGCAATCGGGCTGCTCGGGCCATAGCCCACCGCCCGCATCCGCCGCGGATCAATCCCCTTTGAAGCGAGGTACTGAAGCACAGCCTCGGCCCGCTGCTGCGACAGCCGCATGTTGGTTTCGTAGCGCCCCGTAGCATCGGTGTGGCCGCGGATCTCGATCTCGATATCCGTGTGCGCCAGCAACTCCTTGGCAACCGGGTCAAGCGAGGGGTACGACGACGGTGACATGATCGCGCTGCCCGAGGAGTACGCAACACCGCGCACGATCTGGTGCTTCGGCATCGTCGACTCCTTCTTCTTCACATCCGGGCACCCGTCCGCATCGTCCACCTCGTTGAACGTCTCCGGCTGGTTCGGACACTTGTCCTTCAGGTCGGGGATACCGTCCTTGTCGTTGTCGATATCCGCGCACCCGTCGTCGTCCTCGAACTTGTCGAAGTCCTCGGCGTCGTTGGGACACCGATCAAGCGAGTCCGCAACCCCGTCCTTGTCGTTGTCCGGGTCCGGACAGCCGTCCTTGTCCTCGAACCCGTCAAAGTCCTCGGCGTCCTTCGGACACTTGTCCTTGTCGTCCTGAATGCCGTCCTTGTCGTTGTCGAGGTCCGGACACCCGTCCTCATCCTCGAACCCGTCGTCATCTTCCGCTTCATTGGGGCACTTGTCGAGGCTGTCAGGCTTGCCGTCCGAGTCGTTGTCGTAGTCCGGGCACCCGTCACTGTCCTGGTACCCGTCGATATCCTCCGCGTCCTTCGGGCAACGGTCATCGGCATTCTTGATATTGTCCTTGTCCTCATCCTGCGGGTTGAGGAACCCGCGCCAGCCGAGCATGAACTGCACGCCGTGCGTCGGGCCGGCAACGGTTGAGTACGTGTAGTCGCTGGCAGTTGTACCCGTCCGCCACACCTCGCGGTCCTCTGCGCCCTTGGCACACAGACAGGCGTCGTACGCCAGGCTCAGGAAGATGCCGACCGGGGTGTTGATCCTGATTCCCGGCGTCAGGTGCATCGGATCACGAAACAGGGTCTCGCTTGACAGGTTGTCGATGCGCTGCTCGAGACTGTAGTCCACGAAGATCGAGATGACCGGCGCCGGCGTATACTCCATCGCCAATCCACCCATCCCGAGCAGCCGCCCTGATCCGTCGAACGGTATCTCGACGCCTGCGTTCAGGTGAATCGCGAACGGCGCCTTGTTCTTCCCGTCGATGAAGTCCAGCGAGGTGAGGTACATCGCCTTCAGCGCAACCGCGTTCCATGTATGCATAAGACCCGCGTCCTGCGTGTCAACACCGATTGTGGTAGCGGTCGGGTGACGCGGCAGGTAGCCGCCCTCGTTGCCGGTCGGCACGACGGCCCCGAGCAGCAGCGTGTTGAACCAGACGCCGCCCGCAGGTGGTGCGCACACCTTCGTGGTAATCTCAAGATCGCCGAGACCACCACCAGCCAGGTCGCCCACCCCGAGCCAATCGTAGTACAGCGGCACCGACAGCGCGACGTCCCAGATAGGGGCCAACCCAATCCCCAGCGCAAAGTTGCCCGATAGCAGCTTCGCCCCGTCGACAACTTCCGGGGTTTCCACGCCGTTCAGGTAGGGCTTGTCCGCAACGGTCTTTGAGCCGTAGTCCACCGGGCCGGCCACCAGGTCACTCTCCTGACCGTAGTTGACACCCAGCTGCACGTTCAGCTTGAAGTTCGTGAGTGGACGGGCCGAGAGAGTTCGCGCAACCCCGAGATTGCCGTCGGTGTTGATTGCCGATGCAAGCGCCATCGATGCTACCCCCAGCACCACCAGGCGCATCTTCGCAACCGTTCCACGTACAATCATCTCTGCGCTCCTTGCTATGGTTCCGGACCCCATCGTCTTCCAATATAGTACTTGATGTGCGACAGTGCAACGAAACGTATTCGCATCTCGGTGTCTGGGAAGCACTTGAGCAGGTGGCGAACGGAGTCGCCACTGGTGCAGGACGGTGCGGCGGCCGGGCTATTCGACCGTGAAGCTGATTGCGTCGCCGACCACGCCAACGTTGACCGTCTTGCCCTCGCACAGTTCCCCGGCGATGATCATGCGCGAGATGGGCGTCTCCAGTTCCTGCGAAACCGCGCGCTTGAGTGGCCGCGCGCCGTACATCGGGTCATAGCCGATCTCGGCAAGCCTGGCCCGCGCCGCGTCGTCGGCTGCGAACCCAATCTGGAGCGCCTTCAGTCGTTCGGCAAACAGCTCGAGCTGGATCCCCACGATCCCCTTCAGGTGCTCCCTCGTCAAGCTGTGGAACACCACGGTCTCGTCGACACGGTTGAGGAACTCGGGGCGGAAGTGCTGATGGAGTTCTCCGAGAACCATCCTGCGGATGTCCTCGTAGCTCGCGTCCCTCTTCTCCATGATCTCTTCGCTGCCGATATTCGAGGTCATGATTACGATGGTATTCTTGAAGTTCACGGTCCGGCCGTGTGAGTCGGTCAACCGCCCGTCGTCCAGCAACTGCAGCAGTACGTTGAACACGTCCTGGTGCGCCTTCTCGATCTCGTCGAACAGCACCACGCTGTAGGGCTTGCGCCGCACGGCTTCGGTAAGCTGCCCGCCTTCATCGAACCCCACGTAGCCCGGCGGCGCGCCCACAAGGCGCGACACCGTGTGCTTCTCCATGTACTCCGACATGTCAATCCGGACCATCGCGTGCTCGTCGTCGAACAGGAATTCCGCCAGCGCTCGGGCCAACTCGGTCTTGCCGACCCCCGTGGGTCCGAGGAATATGAAGCTGCCAATTGGCCGGCGGGGGTCCTTCAGACCGGCGCGCGCACGGAGCACGGCTTCCGCCACCGCCTCCACCGCCTCGTTCTGGCCGATGACCCGCCGGTGCAGGTGTTCGCCAAGCTCGAGAAGCTTCTTGCGCTCGCTCTCCACCAGGCGGCTGACCGGAATGCCGGTCCAGCGGCTGATGATCCCGGCAATGTCCTCTTCGTCCACCTCCTCGTCGAGCAGCCGATTCTCCTCACCCGCAAGTGCCTTCTCTGCTTCGACAATGGTCTTCTCCAGCTGCGGTATCTTTCCGTGCTGAAGCTCGGCGGCGCGGTTCAGATCGTAGGCGCGCTGCGCCTGTTCCAGCTCTATCTTGAACTGCTCGAGCCGCTCGCGCATCCCCTGGAGATCGGCAACTCGCTTCTTCTCCGCCTCCCAGCGCGCCTTCAGCTCAACCACCTTCTGCCTGATTTCGGCCAACTCCTGCTTGATCCGTGTCAGACGCTCCTTCGCCGCGGCGTCCTTCTCCTTGGTCAGTCCCGTCGCCTCGATCTCCAGCTGCATCTGCCGCCGCATCGCTTCATCCAGCGGTCGCGGCGAGCTGTCCATCTCGGTACGAAGCATCGCCGCGGCTTCGTCAACCAGGTCAATCGCCTTGTCGGGGAGGAACCGCTCCGAGATATAGCGATCGGAGAGTACCGCTGCCGACACCAGCGCGCTGTCACGGATCTTCACCCCGTGGTGCACTTCGTAGCGCTCCCGGAGGCCGCGGAGAATCGAGACGGTGTCCTCAACCGACGGCTGGTCGACCACAACGGTCTGGAACCGCCGCTCGAGCGCCTTGTCCTTCTCGATATGCTTGCGGTACTCGTCGAGTGTGGTAGCGCCCACGCAGTGGAGCTCGCCGCGGGCGAGCATCGGCTTGAGCAGATTGCTCGCATCCATCGACCCCTCGGCCGCACCCGCACCCACCACCGTGTGAAGCTCGTCGATGAACAGAATGACACTGCCCTCGGCGGCGACCACCTCTTTCAGCACGGCCTTCAGCCGCTCCTCGAATTCACCGCGGAACTTCGCCCCGGCCAGCAGTGCACCCATGTCAAGCGATACCACCTGGCGGTTCTTCAGCCCCTCGGGCACATCACCCCGCACCACGCGGTTGGCGAGACCCTCGACGATGGCGGTCTTGCCCACACCCGGTTCGCCGATCAGTACCGGGTTGTTCTTGGTGCGACGCGAAAGAATCTGTATCACGCGACGGATCTCCTCGTCGCGCCCGATAACCGGGTCGAGCTTGCCCGCCGCCGCAG
>CAZJJT010000149.1:0-9239 GCA_964546395.1 uncultured Fibrobacterota bacterium | reverse complement strand
ATTATCCGCGCAGGCCGGAGTTTAGGTAGCGGTTTCAACAACAACCCGCACCAGCCCCCGCACCGAATTGCCGCAGCATACCGCCGAAGCACGTGAGAGGTCGGCGGGCCGCAGGAGCAGGCGCACCTTGTGCGGCGGTTTCGCGCGCAGCGACAGGACGATACGGTTGAAGTGGCGTGACAGTTGTTCCCGGTACAGCGGTCTGCCCAGTTCTTCAGAGAAGTTGCCTGAACCCCCACGTCAGGTCGGGACCTCAATCCCTCAGCCTTCCGCGCCTGACCAACCCCGCCGTGCGTGAGCCATGCCCCAAACCACGAGACTGTTGATTCTCACGCCGAAATCAGTGATATTTGAGTAGCAGCAGGGCCGGCTATGGACGCGCCAGAGACTGATGTAGGGCGCTCAGCGTGCGTCTCTGACGTCGGTGGACAGCACATGAGCGGCAAAACACGCGTGAACGGGCGAAGAGCGGTTTTCTATCATTCAGTGTCTCACCCGTGTAACATCTCTCTTGGTGGAGTCGAAACATGCCGCAGATCAAGCCCGAAAACAAGCCCCGTATTGTTGTTTGCACCGATATCAGCAGCCTGGAGCCGGGCTACCAGGAACCGGACGATACACAGTCACTGGTCCGGCTGGTGCTGTATAGCTGCGATGTAGATATCGAAGGGCTTGTCGCAACAAAATGTAACCACCCCAAAGTTCATACCGACTACATTGAGCACATTGTGCGGCAATACGGCGCGGTACGCGAAAACCTGCTCCGGCACAATCCCGACTACCCGACAATGGAACAACTCCTCGGTGTTATCAAGGCAGGAACTGTCAACGCCGGTGTTGAGCATGTGGGACACGATACGCAAGGTTCCGACTGGATCATATCGGTTGTCGACAAAGATGACCCTCGTCCCGTCTGGGTTATCATGTGGGGCGGACCACACGAACTGGCGCAGGCACTCTGGAGGGTTCGCAGCGACAGAAGTCCGGAGGAAGTCAAGGCGTTTGTTTCGAAGGTGCGTGTGTATGCCATCTCCGACCAGGATAGCACCGGGCCATGGATCAAAGAGGAGTTTCCGGACCTTTTCTACATAACCTCAGCCGGCAAGCGTGCCTTTCGGGGGATGTACAAGGGAGGCGACGTGTCGCTCTGCACGTCGGAATGGATATGGGAAAACCTCAAAGGACACGGCCCTCTTGGTGATGCCTACGTTGACTACAAGGGCGGTGATACATTTGCCGGACCTGTTCACGGCCTGAAAGAGGGTGATAGTCCAAGCTATCTGTATCTGGTTCCCAATGGTCTGAGTGCCCCCGAGCATCCCGAATGGGGTGGGTGGGGCGGCCGGTTTGTGCCGAGCGATAATCCCAATCAATTCGATGATGCCGAAGACACCTCCGTTGATGCCGAACATCCCGATTGGGCAACGGTGCATCGGTGGCGGCCCGATTTCCAGGCAGACTTTGCCGCGCGTATGGACTGGTGCAAGGCCGAACCGCCCCAACTCAACCATGAACCGTTGGTTGTGCTTGATGGTGAACGTGAACGTACGGTCAAACCCGGTGAGAGTGTGTCGCTGTCAGTCACTGCGTCGGACCCGGACGGGGGAACTCTTTCGTACGAGTGGTTCGTGTACGAAGATGCGAGCAGCGTTGTGCCGGCGCTCGAACATGCCGACACCGCGAAGGTGAAAGTCGTGGTGCCGAAGGCTGCCGAAGGCATTGCCCATGTCATAGTGCGGGCAAGAAACGACGGTGTCCCGGCGCTGTGTCGATACGCCAGAGTTGCACTTCACGTTATTGCCTGACTGCTTTCGAAGTGCTGTTGCGCGAATCCCCATCTGTCTTGCGGGGGAACAGTGCAGCTGAACTCACCGCGGGTCCCGGTCAGATGAAGCGGGGAGTACCGAATGCGGAGTGCGGAGTGGCCCTTCCCCGAATCCGGCGAGCAGACTGTCATGGAGCGCATCAGCAGAAACGCGGAGCAACTGCCGAAAGCCGGGAAGACCGCCAATCTTCCCTTCTGCCCCCAAGTGTGGGGGCCGGTGAAACAGTCGGAACGGTTCCGGGGGCTGGGCTACGGTATCGTTACCTTCCGAGCTGGGTTCCAGGGGCGCCGAGCCCCTACCAATGACACCTGCCTACCCGAACAGCTGGTCCAGCAACACCTTCGCGGCCGCCTTGTTCGGGATCCGCCCGCGCACCGCCGAGTCCAGGTCGGTCATCGCCGACGCAGGCACGGCACTGCCCACGCACGACGGGCACCCGTCCTCGCAGCCGCACCCATCCACGACT
This sequence comes from uncultured Fibrobacterota bacterium, assembly GCA_964546395.1. GTDB lineage: Bacteria > Fibrobacterota > Chitinivibrionia > Chitinivibrionales > CAZJJT01 > CAZJJT01. Next base: position 6,947 of record CAZJJT010000149.1, on the reverse strand, counting down.
TCGCGGATAGTGCGCATGATATCCTCGAAATGCTCGGCACAGCGCCGCGCATAGCCCATCCCGCCCGGGTACTTGTCGTGCAGGAATATCGCGTCGCGGCCAAGGTTGCCATTGTCAACCACCGTGCCGATATCCTGCGTGTCGCACAGCACGTACATGGGCGCCACCTCGTTGAGCACGTTGGCAACACCCACCAGCGCACTGCCGATCTCCATGTTCTGCTCCAGCAGTCGCATCGCCACTTCGGGCGGCGGCGCAAACCACAGCGCCACGGTCTCCAGGGCCATGGGCGGAAGCTCCAGTTTCTCGAAACCCAGGCTCTCGCGCGAGTGGAACCGCACCTTCTTGAACATCGGGATAGTGGTCGTCACGGTCACATCCCCGAACCCCACCTCCCCGCCGCGCCACTCCTCCTTCGTATCCGCCCGGTCCAGCTTGATCTGCGAGGCCTGCACCGACTGCGTGTAGTAGTCGAGGTCCTGCCTCGTGACAAACGCGATCTTCTGCTCGAAATCCAGTTTGTCAACGAAGTAGGTCTCGGCCCCGTGAAGGTAGACGGCGTGGGTGTGCAGCTGCGCCAGCGCGCTCGTTTCATCCAGGGTGCCAATCACCTGTCCGCCCTGCGACTGGTCCTGGATCGTGTACACCGGCCCGGCGATGTTGCGCAGGTTGACGCCGGCTGCCGGGTACTCGCTGCTCGCCCAGTACCACGCACCGTCCAGGTGACGGACAAACCCTTCCTCCTCGAGCAGTTCCATCACTGCGGAGGCGTACGGACCGAACGTGTCCACCGCGTCGTCCGCCAGCGGAAGCTCCTGCGCGGCACACTTGAGATGGCCCACCACCACGTGCGGATTGTCGGGATCGACCACCGCCTGCTCAGGCGATTTGGCAAACAGGTACCCGTGGTGCGTCATCAGATACTGGTCCATGGGCGCGTTCTGCCCCAGCAGGAATACCACCGACTCGCCCGCACCCCGTCCCGCCCGCCCCGACTGCTGCCACAGGCTCGAGACACTGCCGGGATAGCCCACCAGCAGGCAGGCGTCAAGCGAGCCGATATCAATCCCCAACTCCAGCGCGTTGGTGCTCGCCACCCCCAGGATCTCCTTGGCCGACAGACGCCGCTCAATCTCGCGCCGCTCTTCGGGAAGGTAGCCGCCCCGGTAGGCATGCACCGCCTCGGCAAGCTTGCGCGAGCGTGCAGCCAGCCGCTCGCGCGTGTCGCGGAAAATCAGCTCCGCTGCAAGGCGCGTGCGCACGAACGCGATGGTCTGGATTCCCTCCGCAACAAGCGCGGTCATCAGCTTCACCGCCTCACCCACCGGGCTGCGGCGGTCGCCGCCCACGCGCCAGTTGTTGGGGTCACCACTGGCCGCGGTCTTGAGTGCGGGCGGGTTCCACAACACAAACTTCTTGGGCCCGCGCGGCGAACCGTCGTTGTCCACCAGTGTCATGCGCGTGCCGCAGATACGCTCGGCGTGCTCTTTGGGGTTGGCAATCGTTGCCGAGCAACAGATGAACTGCGGCGATGAGCCGTAGTGCGCGCACACCCGTTTCAGCCGCCGCATCACGTTGGCCAGGTGTGAACCGAACACACCCCGGTACGCATGCACTTCGTCAATCACCACGTATTTCAGGTGCGTGAGAAACCGGTTCCAGCGCGCGTGCTGCGGCAACACGCCCTGGTGGAACATGTCCGGGTTGCTCAGCGCGATATGCGCCCCGTCGCGGATCTTGCGTCGAAGGTTCTGCGGCGTGTCTCCGTCGTAGGTCCCGGCCATGAACGAAATGCCGTGCGCCTCACTCTGGAACTTGCCGAGCGTGCGCAGCTGGTCCTGCGCCAGCGCCTTGGTGGGATACAGAAACAGCATGGTCGACATGCTGTCTTTGAGTATCGCCTCGACCACCGGGATCGTGTAGCAGAGTGTCTTGCCGCTTGCAGTCCCGGTGACAATCACCACACTCTCGCCGCCCCGCACCGCGTCGATTGCCGCAGCCTGGTGACTGTACAGCTGCGTGATACCGGAGTCGGACAGCACACCCGCCACCGCCGGTTGGAGCCCGTCCTGCGTGTCGGCATACACCGCCGGCCGCTCGGCAAGCGACTCGACATGCACCACCTGGTCTTCAAAGAAGTCCTGGCGGGAGAGTCGGGATATGAATTCGGTAACGTCCATTGCGATCGCCAGTGTACGGCTTGTAGTTGCCTCTGAAAATGGATTCCGGGACAGACAGTGGAAGGGGCTCCGCCCCTTAAACCCCGTGCGGTAGATGCGAACCGGTGAGCCCCCTCCGGCCCTCCCCCGCTGCGCGGGGGAGGCGCTCAGCCTTGCGTTGTCCCTCGCGCACGCCTCACCGCGCGCTTCCGCCGCCGCCGCACGACAGTTGACAACCGCAACAACAGCAGCGGCACCATCGCCTGGCCCGTACCCGTGCCGCAGCCGCAGTCGGAGGAGGAATCGGGTTCGTCAGGCTGCGCCGAGGGCGGGGTCCCGACGATCCTGAACAACACGGGAACGTTGTGAGCGGCCGGGGCGTTGGCCGTCGGCAACGCCTGGTCGATGAGAACTGCACCCGTACCGGCCCGGAGGCCCAGGGCGCTGCTCGAGTCCACTTCGCGCCCGGCAGGAAGAGCGAACACGGCGATGGTGACGCTCTGCCCGTTCAGCATCGTATCCGCCACCCGCAGCAGATCGTCGACACCGTCAAGCAGCCCCTCCGCTACCACGAACTCGCCAGGCCCGGTCTGTACATACGTCGCAAACAGCGTATCGGCGGCAATCATGGGGCCGAGCGTCCCCAGAAGCGTGGTGAGCTGTTCGCTGAACACGACCGTCACCACCGCGCCACCCGACTGCGCCGTGTAGTCGACGGTTGCCGCGACCACCACCGGTCCGACACCGTCACGAGCGACCACCGACTGCGTGCCGATACCCAGGTCGCTGTCGGGGGTAAGAACCGGTGTCAGGCCCGTCTGGGCACGCACCGTGGCGATTTCGGTCAACTGCAGCACGAAGACGCTGTCCTGCATCGTCCCTCCCGCCCCCAGCACGCCACTCACCTGCCACCATAGACCGGTGTACGAAGGCTCGCGGACCTCGAAACCGCTCAGCAGCTCAGCAGCAGCCAATGCACCGAAGTCGACGGGTGCGCTCAGCTGCACCAGCAGCCCGTCCAGCAGCCCGTTGCCGTTGGTGTCGATAGTGCAGAGGGCCGATACGCGCGGCAACGTACCGTCGATACGCACGTACCTCCTCGCGCCGATCGCCGTCCCCACTGCCGTGGCAATGATATCTCCTTGGGCGGGACTGCTGTAGTCGGCAGCTTCGAACCAGAAATTCGTGCGGGCATTCGCAGGCGGGGAGGACAGCGTACCGGCAGTGGTCCACACGCATGCCTCGAGCCCACGCCAGTTCCCGAATGCGTCATAGCCCTGGGCCCAAAACATTTGCACGCTGTGTGCGTCAAGCACCACGGTATCCGCTGCGCGCACCGTGGCAAGCTGGTCCACGGTCAGGTCGAGACGTGCCAGCGGCCCGGGATGCAGGATGAATGGCTCCGACTGTGCCGACACCCCCCCGAAAAGCGCGTACAGCACATGCGGGTCCGTTGCCGGCGGGGCATGGTACAGCACCACTCGCACCGTGTCGAGCCCGTTCTGGAAGCACTGCGGGAGACCGCAGGGACTGCCCTGCGGGAACGCTGCTACACACGTGGCGCCGTCGTCCGAGGCAACCATGGCCTCGGGCAGCCCGGCCGGCCCTGTGCTCTCCAGGGGATCCGCGTATCTGGCGTACGACGAGCTGTCGGGGCCGAAGCAGTACACACCCGGCACCAACCCGTCCAGGTTGTACGCGCGCACCTCGAACAGCAGCGTGTCGCCCGCACTCCGCAGCATGTCGGGTGTGAGCAGAACGACCTCGGCTCTGCTTGGGGGTGAAGCGTACACGGTCACCGGAATACTGTCACGCAACGCCCCGGAACTCACGACCAGCCATCCACTGCCCGGCGCGTTTGGCCGGAACACCCACTCGGGGCCATTGGATGGCGGATCCGCGCCGTCGTATGTCAGCCCCGGCGACAGCTGCCACGCCCCCGACCACGGGAGTGTGTCGCCGGTGCTCAGCACGGCCAGCAGACCGAGTTCCACGGTGTCGTCGGTCGCGATATCGATACGCGGAACAGGCGCCCTGGTTGCCGCGTCCACCAGCCGCAGGCTCCCCTCAACCGGCCCGGCATGCACGTTGACCTCCACCGTGTCACCGGTCAGCCCGGGTTCCGACACGCTGACACGGGCTTCGCCCGTCACCCCCGGTTTGGCCTGAAGCACCGCCAGGTACGGGCGCCCAGGTGCAGCGGTCACTATCACGATACTGGTATCGGAGCAGGTCCAGGCAGCGCTGCTGCCCGCGAGGCGAACGAAGTTGCCGTAGATATCACGTGCCACCGCGGCCACGGATGAACTGGAGAAAGAGCTGGTCAACGTGACAAGATTCACCGGGTTCGGGTCGCGCAGTTCGGCCCCGGAAATAGTCGTGTCTGCCTCGATCCAGAGCCTGGCGGCGCCGGCGGAGCCGGACGGGGTGACACAGATACGCGCGGTGTCGCGCACCACTATCGCGGCGTTATTGGTGTCACGGGCGGTCGCAATCACCAGGTAGCAGTTGTACGCCCGATCGGCGAAGAACACGTTGGTCGCGCCGTTTGTGGAAAACAGGCTGTCGCTGCCAATTACGTCCCCGCTGTCCGGATCCAGCACCAGGTCCCATTCCACGCGTGGCCCGTATGCACTGCTGACATCGTGACCGCCTCCCTGGCGGTTGTCGTACACGGTCGCCTCCAGCGACACCATCCCGCCCGACTGGACCACATCCGAGGCCGCGGCCACCTGGAGGGAGGCCAACTGCGGCCGCATCACTGTTACGGTCACCGTGTCTTCAAGGCACACCATCGGTACCGCATCCAGGATGCAGGTGCGCGCAATCAGCAGCCACGTACCAGCCTGCGTAGCGGCAACACTGACCGAATCACCACTCGCGTTCAGCAGTCCCGCAAACACGGGGACCGTGCGCCACGTGGCCTGCTGCCCCCACAGAGGGTAGAGCGTGCCCACGCTGTCACGCACTTCGGCGCGAAACCCCGCCGTGTCGCCCAGCCAGAGCGTCGCGCCAACGCAGACGACCTCCAGGGTGAGCGTTGGCGACTGCGGAGGGTAGAAACTGCCGAACACGCTGCTGCTGAGATAGCACTTGCTCGAAGAGACACACCGCTCACACTGGAAAAAGTCGAAGTCGTAGCGCATCCCCTCCTCGAGGCTCCCGATAGTGTCAAGGAGAACCGTCACGGATTGCGCTCCATGGATACCTCCAAGGTCCATCGCGAGCCTGCCGTCAACAAAGCACCAGACGTCATCGTCACCAATGAAGTAGATGCTCTGCCCCTGCCGATAGGTGAACGATCGGTGCATCTCCATTGCGAAGCTGTAGTTGTGAGTGTTTGCTGCCGCGGCAGTGGCATCCATCCATCCAGTAGCCACGGTTGGCTCCGTTCCCCAGCCCCTGCCGTCGAGGGGGAAGAACGTGCTCGGGTAGCTGCCGCCATCACCAAACTCGTATGTACCCGTTGCGGCACTTACCAGGGCAAAATGCAGGGAATCATACATAACAACGTCCACCATCGGGTCAGCCTCGTTGCGGCCGTTCACAATCCATTCGTTGGGCCGGCCGGGGCGCGACACCAGGTTCGACCATGTGGCCCGGAAGTCGGCGGTGACTGTGAATACCTGGGCGGCAGTGTGGCCAAGCGGACGGAACCAGTCGTTGAGGCGATCGTGTTCAGGGCGCAGGGACAGGGGGCTGGTGTTCAAGATCGGCTTGCGGTCTGCATCCAGGTAATCCAGCACCATCCCGCGCCGGACAGGAGGGTCGTCGTAGGTCCACCCCCCCATGTTGGTCACTCCTGCAGTCGGCTGGAAATTCGGGTTCGTTTCGTCTGCGTGGTAATCGTAGAACGTCACCGGCACCCAGATAGCGGGCGGGTAGCTCTGGGCTGCGACAGCACGCCAGCCAACCATGACGGGTACCATTGCGACTGCCACAAGCCCTGCGATGCGCCGTACCATATCCTACTCCCGTGTGCCAGTGGGAACCAACCAATACAATATGGATTGCGGAACACGGAGCGCGGAACGCGAACCACCCGCCCCGTTGCGGAGAGTCCCACTTTGGGGTATATTTGATGTACACGTGTACATTTCGCAGCCCTGCAGCAAGGAGCCCTCCATGCCGCCCACCGCAGCAGCCCCGGCAACCGCGGCCACACCAGCCCTGGCAGTCCCCGACTTCGACCGTGTCCGCACCATGTGGCGCCGCTACTGGGACCGCGACCCCGGCCAGCGCCCGCTCGTGCTCAACCAGGTCCGCGCGCCCGGCGCCGACTTCTCCCGTGTCGACTCGTTCGGCACCAACTACCAGCTCATGCTCACCGGCCAGTTCGACAAGGCGCTCGAACGCGCCGAGTTCGCGTTCCAGAACACCGAGTACCTCGGCGAGATGCTCCCCTGTTTCTCAGCCGACCACGGCCCCGACCAGTTCGCCACGTTCCTCGGCACCGAACTCGAATACAAACCCGACTCGCCCGACACCAACTGGGCCCGCCCGGTGGTCGATGACTGGTCCACGTTCCTCCCGCTGCAACTCGACACGGAGAGCCGTGCCCTGCGGAGCATGCTCGACTACTCGCGCCGCCTTGCCGCGCAGGCCCGCGGACGCTACCTGGTGAGTGTAGCCGACCTGCACTCCAATCTCGATACGCTCATGGCCCTGCGCGGCTCGCAGAACCTGTGCATGGATCTCATGCTCTGCCCTGAGCAGCTCGAAGAGGCCATGCGGCAGGTGCGGCCGCTGTACCAGCCGGTGTACGACATGCTCTACGAGGCGGGGAAC
>CAZJJT010000148.1:7013-9342 GCA_964546395.1 uncultured Fibrobacterota bacterium | reverse complement strand
CGAATTCAGGCACCCACAACGAGAAAAATTCAGGCCAGTGCAGCGACCACGAAGAGGCGTACTCGAACCCTCGCTCGACGCCGCGCACCTAGAACCCCTGCCGCACAAACATCGCCGAGGGAAACAACTGCGTGAATGCCAGGCCCAGTCCGGCGGCCACGGCTACCCAGAACACCAGGCCCGGCCGGACGAGTGCCGGCCACGCACGCGAGGAGCGCCACTCCAGCGCCATCTCGAACACCCAGAACAGGAACAGCCCCCATAGCACGAAGTAGGTAAGCTGCACGTGTCCAGTCAGCAGCGACATGCCAACACCGAACGCAAGCCAGGTCGTGTTCCACAGTGTGCGCTGCTCCATCAGCGCCTTCAACCGCCACACGACAAATGGCAGCCAGGCTGTGACAAATACCTTGCCCTCATGGCCCGAGTAGATGAGCGAGATGAACTGCGGATTGAGCATGTAGAATGCTCCTCCCGCGAATCCTACCAGTACGGGCACACCGTACCCGTGCACGAGCAGCAGGTAGAAAAACACACCTGCAAGTAGCACATGCACGAACATCTTGTACCCCAACGCGCGGTGCACGGCAAAGCGCGGCTGCAGCATCCGCGTCGGCGGGTAGAGCGCATCGGCGAAGAGCGCGTCCGTGGTTGGCATGCCCGAAAGCCGAAGCGTGAACCAATTGGGGAACTGGCCGTGCTCGCGGATGGCGTCGTTGTACGCCACGCGCGAGTCAAGACCAGCAACAATATCGCTGCCGTACAGCATCTTGCTGCCGTCGAACAGAAACGGCGCGAAGAGCACGACCACGAGAAGGAGCAGGCCACCAACCGCGATCAGGTGAGGACGGTATCTGCTTTGGAGCACAGAGGCCTCCTGTCAGCTGCAAAACAACGCGGCCAATATACAACGCGAAGGCGGTTGCCCCGAACGCGGAGCGCCTCGTATACTTGACCAAGGCGAACGTCCTCCAGCGTCACCTCTCACCAGGAGACATTCCCATGAATCGTACCGTCGTACTGCTGCTTGCGGGCTGTACCACCGTAGCCCTGCTCGCTTCCTGCCGCATCGAAACCGAGACCACCCACCAGGGCAGCGCTCAGGCGACCGACACCACGGCCGCGCGCCCGGAACCGTCCCCGGACTCGCTGCTCGCCCTGTTGCTGCCGCTGCAGAACGCAGTCTATCTCAGCCCTGCCGACCAGCAGGCGCGCGAGGCCCTCGTGTCCGCCGCGTTCGACAGCGCCAGCGGAAGCCTGTACGCGGTGGGCAAGGGAGTGGCCAGTCCCGAGGCCCCCGAAGCCACGGCACGCCAGGGCCAGAGCCGTGCCGCGCAGTCAGACGCCAATCGATGGGTGCTGTATGACCGTGCGTGGATAGCAGGGGATACCAGAGATTTTGGCGCCGAGATCACCGGCGAAATCACCTACAGCGCTACGCTTCTCGAACACACCGAGGACGACACGCTCTACGTGCTGGTACAGGTGCCGTACGGGAGTGTGACGGTCAGATAAGCCAGGCAGCCCAACAGATCCGAGCCGCCCCCTACCCGGCGAAGCACCCATAGTACGCCGTGTCGCCCTTCATAGCTCCCCGCCGAGGGTGACATTGTCAATCAGCCGGGTCTTGCTCTCCACCGAGCGGGCGGCCAGTGCCACGAGGGCCATGCCGTTCACGTCCCGCAGTGGCTCGAGATTCACTGTGTCGACAATTTCCAGGTACTCCAGCGCAAAGAGGTCCGCGTCCCCGATCACCTGCCGTGCCGCGGTGTGCAGCACACCCGCGTCGCGCTCGCCGGATTCGCAGGCAGCCTGCAACGTGCACAGCCCCTGATGCAGCACCGGCGCCTGCATGCGCTCCGTCGGCGTGAGGTACGCATTGCGCGAACTCATCGCCAGGCCGTCCGCCTCGCGCACCGTCGGTGCGCTGATCACTTCCACAGACACGTTCAGGTCCTGCACCATGCGACGAACCACCAACACCTGCTGGGCATCCTTGGCGCCGAACACGGCGATATCGGGCTGCACGATGTTGAACAGCTTGAGCACCACGGTAGTCACACCCGCGAAATGCCCTCGACGCGACCTGCCGCACAGGCGCTCCGTGATACCCGAAACACTGACCGTCGTGCGGAATCCCTCGGGGTACATCTCGGTGTCCGCGGGAGCAAACACGATATCGCAGCCGCGCCCGCGGGCCAACTCACAGTCACGCTCAAACGGCCGCGGGTACCTGGCCAGGTCCTCGGCTGGCCCGAACTGCGTGGGGTTGACGTAGATACTCATCACGCACATGTCGGCGTGCTCTCGTGCCTTGTCGAGCAGTGAC
>CAZJJT010000148.1:0-7003 GCA_964546395.1 uncultured Fibrobacterota bacterium | reverse complement strand
CCTTCGTGCAACGCGCCCATGGTAGGCACGAGCGCCACGCGCTTCCCTGCTGCCCGCATCCGCCCAACTGCGGATCGCATGAGTGCGCTTTCGCGAACGACATCCATACGGTCCTCCCGCGCGCCCGACAACCGCTACCCCGTCGATACCGGGTGAAAGAACGATACCCCGCTCTTCGCACCGGCGATCTGCCGTATCAACTCGTCGAGGTCGCCAGGCCGTTCCACGAAGTCGATATCGTTCGTGTTGATAATCAACACCGGCGACTCAGTGTAGTGAAAGAAGAAATGGTTGTACGCCTCGCCGAGGGTCTCGAGATACTGGCGGTCCATGCCGTGCTCGAACACGCGTCCTCGCTTGGCGATGCGTTTCAGCAGCACCTCGGTGGACGCCTGGAGGAATACCACGAGGTCCGGCCGCGGCAGGTCCTTCGAGAGTGACCGCGCCACGGTATCATACAGCCCCAATTCGTCTTCATCGAGGTTCACCGCCGCGAATATCCGGTCCTTGGCAAACATGTAGTCAGCAAGCACCACCGGGTGGAACAGGTCCTCCTGCACCAGTGCGTCGGAGAGCTGACGGTATCGCGACACCAGGAACCACAACTGCGTCTGGAACGCCAGCGCATTGCGCTCCTCGTAGAACCGCGCCAGAAACGGGTTGTCCTCGGCCCGCTCAAGCACGAGTCGAGCGTTGAACGGCGCGGAGAGAAGGTGGCACAGCGTGGTCTTGCCCACGCCGATAACACCCTCTATCGCCACGTGGCGGATATGCTCGGGAAGCGACCTCCTGGTTGCATCCATTCCGCACTACCCCTTGTCTTCCACGAATGCGACATGCTGCGCCGCCACTGCGACAGGCATCCGTTCGTACGCTTCACGCACGCTCACACCCCACCCCGGCGGAGTCGCGTCCGGCACGAGCCGCACCAATCCCTCCAGGCAGAACCGCCGGTCGCGCGTCCGCGGGTGCGGCACCCGCAGGTCCGGCTCATCAATCCGCACATCACCAAAGAGCACGATATCGATATCTGCGGTGCGCGGCGCCCCGGGCCTCGAACGCTCCCGGCCCAGCTCACACTCCGCCTGCAAACAGCGCTGAAGCAGCTCGTGCCCGGTCCCATCGAACGTTCCCGCGGCCAGGCGGTTCAGGAATCGAGGTCCTCCAGCCGACACCCCCACGGCCTCGGTCTCCATAAGCGGCGAGAAACGCACGGCCCCACCCAGCATGGTCCTGGCGTACTTCACCATTCCACCCATCAGGGCCTCACGGTTGCCGGCATTGGTCCCCAGGCTCAGTACCACCGGGTCTATTGCATGCCCCACACGGCCTCGCTCAGGAAATCGGGCGCCGGTAGTGGCGACAGTGCACCGGCCCGTGGTGTTTCAGGAGGGGTACGGCGACACGTTTCGCTCCAGCGGCGCACACCACCAGCGACTCCGGACTAAAATACTGCCGGATCGCCTGGTTGACTGCCGCGCAGTCGATGCGGTCCAGTACCTCGCCGAACATCTCCACCGTGCTCCGATCGTGCCCGGCACGCCACAGCCAGAGCAACTTGCCGGCCACGTGCGGCGCCCCTTCCATCTGGAACGAGAGGTTGCCCCTGGCGAACTCGACAGCGTCGCGCAGCTCGGCCTCGGTGACCCCTTCGGCCACGAACTCGGCATACACCGCCCTCACCGCATCCAGCAGCTCACCCGCCCGCTCGTTGAGCGTTGTCGCAGCCATGCTGAGCACCCCAAAGCGCCTGACACGCGACACATGTGAGCCCGCACCGTAGGTAGCGCCCAGCAGCACCCGGACACGCGCGGTGAGGCGTGAAGAGAACCCGCCGCCGCCCAGCACGTGGTTGGCAAGGGCGATTTCGTGACGGTGTGCGTTGTCCTCGCCCGGCAGCGTGTGCCCCAGCACCAGCGATATCTGGGTGGAATCGGGCTTGTCGATGAACTGCAGGGCCTGCGGGTCGCCGAGCGACTCAGGTACGCCGACGGGTCCCGGCACTGCCCCCCCTGCTTCATTCCATCCCCCGAACAACGCCTCCCACCGCTCTGCACCCCGGAACTCGCACAGGTCACCCGCTGCGACGAGCACCGCGTGTCGCGGCAAGCGCCACCGTGCGATACCCTCGGACACCGAAGCCATCGTGGCCCTTCTCACCGACCCGGCCGTGGGAAACCGCCCCGCCGGGTGGTTGCCGAACAGGCACGCACAGAGGCGCTTCTGCGCGAGCGCCATCGTCTCGGTCCGCTCGGCGTCCACCGCCGCGTTCATCTCGCGTTTCAAGCGCCGCAGTTCCCGCTGCTCAAGACGCGGCTGGCACACCATGTCCCTCAACAGTGGAACCACGTCGCCGGCTTTCGATGAGAGCATGCGGCACCCCAGCAGCACATGCTCCTCGCCCACCTCGCTGAACAGCCCGCTGCCGCTGCCCTCGAGAACACGCGAGAACGCCGCCTGACCGAGCTGCCGCGTACCGCTCTGCATGAGCCCCACGCCCAGTTCGGTACAGCCCTCCAGACCCGGCACGTCGGCGTACCGTCCCCCGGGAAACTGCATCGCCACGGTGAGCGCCGGTTGCTCCGGCACATCCACCAGCATCACATGCAGACCGTTGCCGAGAGAGAATTCCTCGATGGGCGGGAAGCGATAGTGCTCGGCCACGGCTACTGCTCCTCCACCGGTTCCCGCGCGCGGCCGATCCCGAGCACACGCCGCGCCAGGCCGGCAACCACCAGCGAGGCCGCAACCTGCCGTGGCCGAAGCGTGAGCACCCAGGCGCGCTCCGCGCACCAGTAGCGCCGCGCCGCCTCGACAACGTCATCAGCTCCGATACGCTCGAGCCGTGCAAGGTACGTGCGCCACTTCTCACAGCCACCCTCCACCACATGCGCGAGCCCCAGGCGGCGACATATGTGCTCGGCCGAGTACAACTCGAACACATGCGACGCCAGTGACTGGTTGCGCGCCTTGTCGAGCTCTTCTCCCGAAACACCGTCGCGGCCCACTCGCGCCACCTCCCGCGCCAGCAACTCGCGCACTCTGCGCGGGGCTGTGTCGGGCGTGTACAAGGCGAACAGCATCGACATGCCGGCAGCACGAAGGAACTGGTTGGCGCCGCCCGCCGCGACCGCGACACCACTGCGCTGCACCAGCGCCTGTGTCAGCCGGCTCGACTCGCCCTGCCCGACTATCCGCATCAGCACGTCCAGCGCAACCGCATCCTCGTGATGCGCCGCGGGCCCGGCAAACCCATGCACTTGCACGGGGACATCGAACTCCACGCGGCGCTCAATGGAACGCCCCTCGCGCGGCGGCACGAATGTGCGCTCGGGTTGCGGTGGAGGGCGGCTGGCTGTGTCGCCGCCCGCATCGAACCAGCGTGCAACCCGCTCCACGGTCTGCTCTTCGCTGCCGATCTCGCCTACTACCACGACGGCGGCGTTGCTGGGAGCGTAGTGCGTTCGGTGGAACGCCGCGCAGTCTTCGCCGTCCATGTTGCGGATATCGTCGATGTCGCCCAGCGGGCCGGTTGCGTAGGGATGCGTTCCGAAGAACTCGCGGCGGAACTCCAGCATCGCCTTGGCCACCGGGTTGTTCATGTACGTGTGATACTCCTCCACAACAACCTTCTGTTCCACGGCGAACAGCCCGGGGTCCACCTGGAGACGGTACATGCGGTCGGCCTCGAATTCGAGCACCATGTCGAGATGCGCACGGGGCACGGCGTTCACGTAGGCCGTGGCGTCCTCAGTGGTGAACGCGTTGCTGTGCCCCCCAACCGCGGCGATCCGTCGCGCGTGCTCTTCGGGCCCCACGTGTTCCGAGCCGCGGAACATCATGTGCTCCAGCACATGGGCGACACCGCGCTTGCCCGCCGGTTCCGCGGCACTCCCCGCACGGTACCACACTTCCACCGCAACCACGGGGGCACCCGGTTTGTGAAGGCAGATGGCGCTCAGGCCATTGCGCAGTGTCTCGATGCGGAGCGACTCGAGCATGGCGGGGCTAGGCGTGCGGCTCGAGAAGAGCCGCGACGCGGGCAACAGCCTGCGTGAACAGCCGCTCACCCAGGTCGCGCTCAGGAGTGTGGGGAGCGGGAGTCAGCAGTGCGGAAGGGCACAGTGTGCGCAGCAGTTCCGGGTCGCGCCCGCGACGGCGCCAGCGGCGGAGATCCGCTGAACCCGCCCCTGCCGAGGGATATCCGGGTACACTCATGCCGAGAAACAGCGCGGTCGACAACAAACCGGCTTCGTCGCGCACCCGGGCCGCATCTTCGCTGCCCTGCCCTTCACCCCAGCGGTACACACACACGCGCGTCCCGCCGTCCAGCCGCACAAGCGTCTCGCGCAGGGCGTCACCGCTCTCGCTCGAGCAGTCCACCAGGACAATCGTGCGGAACCCCTGGCGAAGCCAGGCCGGGAGCATGTCGAGGAGTGCGTTGGTGAGAGACCGTGGCCGCACCCCCGTACTGCCCTCGAACGCACCGAAAGGGACGCCGCAGGCGTACGACACTGTCGGCGCCACCAGCGCATCACGCCCCGCACACGCCTTCTCCGCCACCGCCGCGGCCACAACTTCGCACAGCCCGAGCGGCGTGTCGGTCCCCAGCGGCTCCAGAGCCCCCACGGGGACCGCAAGCGACACACCCCGGGCGATGCGATCGGCCACCTCGCGCGAACTGAGCATCGTCAGTCGATCGGACCGGCTTTCTGCGGTGCTCCGTGCCATGGCTGTGTCCCGAAGCGAAGAGGAAGCAGAAACGTGTTGCGGCCGGGCCGTTGAGTCGGCCCGGCCGCAACCAGAAATCACAATCGGAGTGAGAGGATTTGAACCTCCGACTTCCACGTCCCGAACGTGGCGCTCCAACCAGGCTGAGCTACACTCCGATGAAGTAGCGGAAAATAGCTTGGGAGGAGTGAGGAGTGCAAGAATCCAGAATCGAGAAGTGAGGGTCCAGCAGGGCAGGCACTCCACATGCCACATGCCGGATACCGGCTGCCGTGTTCCTCATTCCTTGCCTCCCAGGGCCACGGTCACCTCGCTCCTGTTGTGGAACAGATGCCGTGCACCCAGGATACGGTAACCCTTGCGCAGGATTGCCAGCGCCGCCTCCAGTCCGGCCGAGCGGTAGTCCTGCGCAAGTTTGCAGGTCATCACCCCGACCCCTTCCGGGGCAAGCAGCCGGGCCGCAGACACCATCACGCGCGCAGAATCCCGGGCGTCCTGGCGCATGTCGTTGCCGATGAACGAAAACAACTGCTTCGCGGGGACAGCGGCGATGAACTGCTCGGCAGTGGTGCGCTCGTGCCGGACCCCCGGGTCCGATTGCACCGAGGGGTCGAGTTCGGCGGGATCGACCGCGGTCACGCGAAGGCCGCGTGCACGAAGCACGCGGGTCCACCCCCCGGGAGCAGCGCCCAGGTCGAGCGCCTCACCCTGGGGCACAAGCACAACCCCGAACACTTCGAGCGCTTCCAGCAACTTGAACTCGGCTCGACTCACCTGCCCGCTTTCGCGCGCGAACCGCCGCATACCACCGGCCCAGTTCGACAGGTTGTCTTCCACACGCGACCAGCCCGCGTACACACTCGGCCCGGGCCCCACCACCACCGACAGCACCTGTCTCGGCGCCCGCACGTCGAGCACCGCCCCGGTCGCCTGGCTCACCGCGGTCGCCAGGCGCGTGCCGACTTCGTACGGCTTGTACGCGCTCTGGATGAGCAGACGGGTTTGTACCGAGAACGACAGCGTGGCGTCCGCGTTCCCCCTGCAGGCTTCGAGTCCCGCTTCCTCGATGGTCGCGACGTCTCGGCCCCGCTCCCCGCAAAGGCTGCGCGACACATGTACCGGGCATACGTGACGGACGAAGACCGGGGGACGCTTGCGCCACGCCCCGGCAAGGGCATCAAACGGCACACCCCCGAGCCCTGTCACGCCTTCACCAAGGTGCATCGCGCCGCCCGTGTCGAACCCTGCCCGACGCACGTCCGCCAGTGCCAGTTGCCGGCATTCGGGGTCGTGCGAAGCCAGGACCGTGGGAACGGTACTCAGGGGAGATTGACCTGTTTGGCGTTGAGGAGCAGTTCGGACACGACCGTGACAGGGAACTCGCGTCCGCTCATCCGATCGACCAATACGGGGGCATAGCCCCAGGTGTCCCTGAACTCCAACCGTGCGATGGCCGAGTCATTCTTGACAAAGGTGATCGGTGGCGGCGGACTGGTCACGCTGAGCCGAATGGCGTACCTGCCATCGGCGTCGATCTCAAACGAGATAGGGGCCCTCGTACCCCTGTCCCAGTCACGCGACAGGGTCACGAACACGCTGTCGGTCTCCAGCACACCCGACAGCGTACCGGTCACACTCACATCGGCGCTCTTGCGGCATCCGACTGCCGCCGCGACCATCATCGCGACCAGCGATACCCACACGCGCATCACGCACCTCCCTGCTCGCGGGCGTGCACAGCGATGCTGCGGCCGCGCAGCTACGCACTCACCGTATTCTTAGCCTTGTGGCTCTTCTTTGGCCGCTTCCTGCCGAACGACTTGGCGAAGATCTTGCCCCGCTTGCTGCGCTTGTCACCCTTGCCCATTGCCACTCCCTTTCATCTGTGCTCCTGCCGTGCATCCCCTACTGCAGTACCTGCAGCTGCTCCTGAACCAGCGCCACGTGGGCGATCTCCTCCTGGAGCAGACGGTTGACCGTGTCCCGTCCCATCCCCTCCGCCACCGCTTCCCGCACGGCCGCGTACAACACCACCGAGTCCTTTTCGAACCGCAGGGCCATCTCGAGCACCGCCACTGCGTCACGGCACGAGTTCGCCACCTTGTCGATATCGAGGCCCTTCTGGAGAAACACGTGGCTGTCTGCCACCGCTTTGAGATACTTGCCGACCTCACCGTCCGGGTCGTTGATCTGCTCGGCCCGGGCTTCAGCAGGCAGTTCCTCCATCAACCGCTCGAACTCCGAGCGCTTCATGATCAGCAGCTGGGAGTCC
>CAZJJT010000147.1:0-9449 GCA_964546395.1 uncultured Fibrobacterota bacterium | reverse complement strand
GCCGACAGCCACCCAGTAGGCGTCGCCGGCCGCCGTGCCGGTGATAGCGAAGTTCGACGTCGTCATGTACTCGCTGTAGGTGCTGCCGGTAGCCGGCTTGACATAGACAACTGCGTACACCGTGACGCTGCCGCTGGTCACGTCAACGTCGAACGTCAAGCGCCGCTCGCTGTTGTACCCGTCACCGTCGCTGTCCACTGCCAGCGACCATGATGCGCTGTAGATGCTGACCGTCGCGCCGGTCTCATCACTGACTGATTCGAAGTCCTGGTTGTCGAGGCTGGGGTCGTCGGACGCGTCAGTTGACGCCACGAGGTCACCGGACGTGGTGTAGATGTCGACGGCGAAGTCGTAGGTGCCGCGCGAGAGCTCGGTGTTCGGCGCACCGATTGCCACCCAGTACGCGTCGTCGGAGGCGCTGCCGGAGATACTGTAGGTCCCGGTGGTGTAGTAGACCGTATAGGTGCCTGACGTGGAGAGCTTGTAATAGACGACGGCGTAGATGCTCTCGGTCCCCTCGCTGACGTCCACGTCGAAGTAGAGCTTCCGATAGATGTCGTAGTTATCATTATCGGCATCGACGGCGTCTTCCCACCACGCGTCGAATACCGTAAACGTTCCCATCGTATCATCATTGGGCTGCACACACGACATCACGAGCGCCAGTGCGCAGGCGCCCATCACAAAGCAGATTGCTCGTTTCATGGGTCTTCTCCTTGCGTGCGGTGGCGCTTAGTTCTTGGGGATGGGGGAGACGGCGCCGCCCTGACCTTCGGCGGGGCGCTTGTTGACCGCGGCGGTGTCACTTACCGTTCCTTCGGCCGCGCCGGCTTCCTGCACTTTTGCCGGCGCAGGTGCGTTCGATTCTTTCACATACGGCACGTCCGCGGGATCGACTGCTCCCTGTGCCGCTCCAGACGTGCCCGCCGCGTAGCCGGCGGCAGCCAGCACACACGCCGCTGACAGCAGAATACGTTTCATGGCACACTCCTTGTGTAGGGTTGCGTACGCGTTCGGTGGTACTTCGGGAAAGTACACTGTGAACCGGCCCGCCGGTGTGACCGCCCTCACACCCGGGGCCACGGGCTACCAGGTGAATGACGGTTCCTTGGAGCCCTCCTGCTCTTTCCACCATGTCTCCCATGCCGCCACGTCCTTCTTGAACTCCTTGGTGGTCATGAGAAACAGGATGTACGCACTGTTGTCCTGGACCAGCGGGTGTGGCTCTTTCAGGCCTTCGATCAGCAGCGGGATCTCCGTAACCTTCTTCAGCGCCTTCTCCGCGCTCTGCCGTGCTGCCCCGCTCTCGTCCCCGCTGTACATGGTAAGCAGCAACGGAATGGCACGCGGTTCGCGCACGTTGCCGAGCGCTTCGGCCGCCGCGGCCCTCACCCGTTCATCCTCGTCCTTGAGCGCCCGCATCAGCTGGTCGGTCCCGGCCGCGTGCTTGAGTTCGCCAAGGGCGCGGCACGCCCCTGCCCTGATTGGGGCCTCGTTGTGGTGCAGCGAGCGCACTAGTGCCGGTACGGCCGGCTCTCCTATCGCCACGAGCGCGACGCCTGCTGCGCGAGCCGGTGACATGGCGCTGTCCGATCCGGCACTGCCGCCGCGCCCGGAAGAGCGTCCCCTGCGGACCGTCTCTGTGTTGCGGAAGCGCCGGATGAGGAACGGGACCGCGGAAGCGGCCTGGGGGCCTTTGCGTGCCAATGCCAGGGCCGCCGCCACCTGTTCCTCCGGGTCGGGTTCGTCGAGTTGGTCAACCAGTTTCTGCAGAGACGCCGGGACTTCGAGCACGACCTCTTCGGGAAGGTCCACCGGTTCTGGTGCGGGTGGCGGAGCCGCAGGCGCCGGCGTGGCTGCAGGTGTGGCGGCGGGCGGTGGCGTCGGTGCGGCAGCAGCTTCGGTGGGAGGCCCAGGTGCCGGCGCCGGCGCGGGTGTGTCGCTGGGCGTTGGGGTTGCCTCGGGTACTGGACTGGCAGGCGGCTCGGGTGGTGTCGGTGCAGGCTGCGGCGTGGTATAGTAGTCGGCAAACGTGCGTGGCCTGGCCTGTGGAGGCGTCTGCGCGGCCGGGGCCGGCGTTGGCAATGGCTGCGGGTCCGGGGGTGGTGCATCGGCATGTGCAGGGGTCGCCGGCTGCGAGTCAGGTTCGCGGCCTGCTTCTTCCACCGCACCGTCAATCGGTCTGCCGTTGATCTCGGCGATGATGGCGCGAAGGATTCGCACCTGTTTCCCATCGGAATCAAGGATGATGAAGTTGCCGGTTTCGCCGACGACATGGCCGCAGAACACCTGCCCGCTCTTGAGCTTGATCGTCGTTTCGGCGCACGCGCGCGAGGGCCACAGGGCGAAACAGGCCAGCACCAGGGACGCAGAAATGAGCGTAGAGATGCGCATCGGCGGCACGGTGTTCCGGGTGGTTCGTGTTCGGGAACGGCTGCTCGAAGAAACTACATCGTGAACTATTTTGCCACTCCCGCTGAATGAACCGGAACCACATGGTAGTCGACTTCCATACGCACGTGTTTCCCGATGAGCTGGCGCCGCGCGCCATGGAGCAGCTGCGCGAGATCATGCCGGACGCCACGCCGCACACGGACGGCACGGCGGCGGCGCTGGGCAGGAGCATGGACGAGGCGGGGGTCGACCGTGCCGTGGCGCTTCCCGTGGCGACCAAGGAGTCGCAGGTGGCCACGATCAACGCGGCAGCGGCGGAAGCGTCGAAGGGCGGCAGGCTGGTGCGGTTCGGTGCGTTGTTCCCGGGGATGGCGGGGATGGAGGAGCAGGTGAGTCTGCTGGTGCAGCACGGCGTGAAAGGGATCAAGCTGCATCCGGAGTACCAGCAGTTCCCTGTTGACGGCTCGGCGCACTGCGCGATGTACGAACTGTTGAGTGAATCGGCGCTGGTTGTGGTGTTCCATGCGGGATGGGACCCGGCGCCGTTCTGCCGCAACCACGCCAGCCCCGCGGCGCTGCGGTTTGTGGCGGACCGGTTCCCGCGGCTCCGCATGGTGGCTGCGCACATGGGCGGGTATCGCATGTGGGACGAGGTCGAGAAGCACCTTCTCGGCACGCGGGTGCTGTTCGATACATCTGCGGCAATCGAATCGCTTGCTCCAGAGGAATTCGCTCGCCTGGTACGACACCACGGCGCGAACAAGGTCCTGTTCGGTTCCGACTCGCCATGGTTCAGCCAGAAACGCGCGGTCGAGCTTGTGGAACGCGCGCCGCTGAGCAGTTCGGAACACGAGAGCGTGTTCCATGGCACGGCCGAGGGACTGCTGGGGCCATCGTGAGCTATTTTCGGCCGTTCAGTGGAAGGTGACTGCCGAATGAACCCGCTCCTTCAGCGCTTCGTCCATGCCTCCGTCTACGCCATCACACGCCCCTTCTTCGTGTGGGGCTTCGTCTATCCCCGCTATCGCCCCCGAACCGACCGGGAGTCGGACCGGATGCCCCGGCCGCCCTACATCATGGTGAGCAACCACGGCACGTTCATCGACCCGTGGATCGTGGGGAGCTACACGTACAAGCCCGTCTTCTTCATGTGCAACGACGACGCCTGGCGGTCGAGCCCGGTTACACAGACCTACCTGACATGTGTGGGCGCGTTCCCCAAGAGGAAGGGGGGGGCGGACTTCAGGGCCATCAAGACCACGCTGAAGATCCTCGAGTCGGGTTCCCCGGTGTGCATATTCCCCGAGGGCCAGACATCCTGGACCGGAGAGACGCAACTCACCTACCTGGGGCTGGAGAAGTTGGTTCGGCGGGCGAACGTGCCGCTGGTGATCTTCAACCTGTGCGGGAATTTCCTGATCAAGCCGTGGTGGGCCGAGAGTCGCCGCACGGGACGGGTGATTGTGCGGGTGAAGGTGTTGACCCCGGAGCGCATCGCGGCGATGAACGACGAGGAGCTGTTCTCGGCTGTCAAGGACGGGATCTACAACAACGATATCAAGGATCCGCGCAATGACACGTACCCGTTTCGGGGCAGCGGGCTTGCCGTTGGTCTCGAACGCCTTGCCTGGATCTGCATGCACTGCGGTGCCGAGGACCGGCTGTCTACCTCGGGCGATGATATCACCTGCGAGGCTTGCGGGAAGAGCTGGCGGATGGATGCGCACTGCCGCCTGGCGGCGCTGAGCGAGGGCGCGGTGACCCTTCCGGATCTCAAGGACTGGTGCGACATGCAGCGTACGAAGGTGCTCGAGCGTACCAGTGGGGCTGAGCGGGCCGAGACGCTTGCCGCAAGCACGGGTGTCATGCTGCAGACGCTGGGCGAGGACGGGTATACGTTTGTTGACCGTGGCAGCGGCACGCTGAGCGTGACAACGGAGCGTCTGCGCTTTGCTCCGGACAGCGGCGACGGCCAGGCGATGGACATGCTGCTTGCCGACGTGCACGATGCGGTGATCCAGAAGAAGGACATCTTCGAGGTGCGCTGGCAGGACACCTACTGGCGCTTCGTGTTCTGCAGGCACAGTCCCATAAAATGGATCTACTACGTGCGCTACCTGCAGGGCTACGAGGAGTGTGAGAAGCGAGGGTACCTGTAGCACGCGACTGGCCATGGTAGCGGTGAGCGCGTGCGCCGTTGTATGATACGGGCCGAGAAAGGAGACCGCCTATGGCAGAAGAGAAGCCGGTCGGTTGTGCGAGGCCGACGGGAGGCCCGGTGGGCGAGCCCACTCCCGCAGGGAAAGCGGAACAGCAGACACCCGTGCAGAAGGAGAAGCGTATGGTCATGGTAGGGCAGAAGGCGCCGGATTTCGTCGCCCCCGCGTACCACAACGGCAAGTTCACCAGTGTTCAGCTGTCCAGCTTCCTGGGCAAGTGGGTGGTGCTCTGCTGCTACCCGGGCGATTTCACGTTCGTCTGAGCGACTGAAGTCTCTGCGGTCGCAGAGAAATACCCTGAGTTCCAGAAGCTTGGTGTCGAGGTCCTGTCGATGAGTGTCGACAGCGTGTTCGTGCATAAGATGTGGAATGATAACGAACTCTCGAAGATGGTGAAGGGCGGAGTGCCGTTTCCGATGCTTACCGATGCCGGCGGCAAGGTGGGCAGTGTGTACGGTGTCTACGATGAAGGCGCGGGAGTGGAGACGCGCGGGCGGTTCCTGATCGACCCCGACGGTGTGGTGCAGGGGTTCGAGGTGTTGACACCGCCGGTCGGACGTAACGTCAGTGAGACGCTCCGGCAGATCCAGGCGTTCCAGCTCGTGCGCAAGAGCAAGGGCTCGGAAGCGACCCCGTCGGGGTGGCGGCCGGGTAAGATGACGTTGAAGCCCGGACCCGACCTGGTGGGCAAGGTCTGGGAAGTCTGGAAGACCGAGAACGCGTTCGACTGAACCGTGCGTGGTCCCGAACGTTGCGGAACGGGGGTGCGACTCGCATCCCCGTTCTGCGTGGTGAGGAGTGCAACTGCCTATGGCGCTGCTCTCGATGGTTCATATCCACAACGCCTGGATCCTTGTCGTGCCGGTGTGGCTGACCGGCATCGCGGTCGCTGCCACGAACGGCAGGGGGATGAAGCGGGCCGCGGACATGTCGTGGTACACGTCGCGTGACCGGTTCTTCTCGTTTGCCAGCATGGTGCTGATGATCGCGTTCATGGGGGCCTCGGTGTTCGTCCCGCTGCACGCGGTGTCATGGACGTACTGGTTCGGACTGGCACTGGTCCTCGGCGGGTGTGCGGCCAACCTCGTATCGAAAGTGACGTACGCGCGCGCGGCGTCCGACGCACCGATTGCCGGGGGTATCTACCGCTTCTCGCGCAACCCCATGTACGCGTCGTTCTCGCTGGTGATGGCGGGGGCCGTGGTCGCGTCGGGCTCAGCGTTACTGCTCGCCCTGTGGGCACTCACCGCCTTGTGCACGCACATGCTGATACGCGGCGAGGAACGCTACTGTCTGAGGAGCTACGGAGACGCCTACCGGGAGTACCTGCGCGCGGCGCCACGCTACGCGTTGTTCTTCTGAGCTAGCCGAGCACGCCCCGTTCGCTGAGCAACCCGAGGACCTTCTGCACCGCCTCTTCGACGCTCTGCAGGTCGGTTTCGACCGTGACCTCCGGCGCAGGGGGTTCTTCGTAGGGGGAATCGATACCGGTGAACCCGGGAAGCTCTCCCGCGAGTGCCTTGCGGTACAGCCCCTTGGGATCGCGCCGCTTGCAGACGTCGAGGTCGCACCTGACGAATATCTCGACGAAGCGGCCCTCGGGCACGAGGCTGCGCGCGAACGCACGATCCTGCACGAACGGCGAGATGAACGTGCACAGGGTGATGGCGCCGCTCTCGAAGAACAACCGGGCGACCTCACTGATACGCCGGATATTCTCGGTGCGGTCGGCGTCGGAGAACCCCAGGTCGCCGCACAGGCCGTGCCGCACGTTGTCCCCGTCAAGCATCATGGTGTGACACCCCAGTTCGAACAGCTTCTTCTCCACTGCCCGCGCCACAGTCGACTTGCCCGAGCCGGAGAGGCCCGTGAACCACAGCACTGCCGCCGCGTGGCCGTTGCGTTTCTCCCGCTCCTCGCGGCTGATCCCCTGGATTGCCCACTCGACATTTGCCGAAGTCTTCCGGACGATCGCGTGGTGCGACTCGTCAGCAAGCTCATCCACGGTACGCACCACCCCGCGCACCATCCCTGCCCCCGCGGTGGCGTTGGTGTGAGGGTCGATGAGGATGAAGCTCCCGGTGGCGCGGTTGACGGTGTAGGGGTCGAAGTAGATCGGGCGCGAGGCCGTGATCTCCACGCGGCCGATATCGTTGAGTTCGAAGGTGTCGGCGGGAGCGCGGTGCAGCGTGTTAACGTCCACGCGGTACACGATACGGCTGACAAACGCCTTGAGTGTCTGCGTGGTGTGCTTGAGCTGGTAGGGCTGTCCAAGTCGCAGACCGGTAGTGTCCATCCATGCCAGCATCGCTTCGAACTTCGAGGCCACCTGGGGAAGGTTGTTGCGGCGCACGATCATGTCGCCGCGGCTGATATCGACTTCATCTTCGAGCGTGAGCGCTACCGACAGTGGCGGAAACGCTTCGCGAAGGTCTCCCTCGTGCGTAACAATCGATTTCACCTTCGAGATACGGCCCGAGGGGAGCACGGCAATGTCCTCGCCCGGCGTGAGCGTTCCCGAGACCACCCGTCCGGCGAACCCGCGGAAGTCGAGGTGCGGGCGCAACACGTACTGCACCGGGAAACGGAAATCAATCAGGTTCCGGTCGGCGCTGACCACCACGTTCTCGAGGTAGTGCAGGACTGTCGGGCCGTGGTACCACGGCATGCACGTGCTCGGCGCTGTCACATTGTCGCCTTTGAGCGCCGAGACGGGGACGAACGTAATGTCGTGTATGTCAAGCTTCTGCGAGAAATCGGCGTACTCGGCCACGATCGCGTCGTATGCGTCCTGGCGGTACTCCACGAGGTCCATCTTGTTGACCGCTACCACCAGGTGGGGGATCTGCAGCAGTGACACGAGGAAGCCGTGTCGCCGCGATTGGGTCAGCACCCCGTTGCGCGCGTCAATGAGGATAATCGCGCAGTCGGCGGTCGAGGCGCCGGTGACCATGTTGCGGGTATACTGCTCGTGTCCCGGGCAGTCGGCGATGATGAACTTGCGGTGGGCGGTCTCGAAGTAGCGGTGGGCGACGTCGATAGTGATTCCCTGCTCGCGCTCCGCCGCGAGCCCGTCAAGCAGCAGTGCGAGGTCAGCTTCTGCTGCCCCCTTCTTCTTCGATGTGCGCTCTACCGCGGCAAGCTGGTCCTCGAAGACGGATTTGGTCTCGTACAAGAGGCGCCCGATGAGCGTTGACTTGCCGTCATCGACACTTCCCGTGGTTACCAGTCGCAGGAGGGTTTTGTCCATCAGAAGTACCCCTCCTTCTTCTTCTGCTCCATCGAGCTGTCGCTGGTAAGGTCGATCAGCCGGTTCTCCCGCTCCGATTTACGCGCCGCGGCCACTTCCGCCATGATCTCATCGAGGGTGGTTGCGGTGGAGCGCACGGCGCCCGTGCAGGGGATACAGCCGAGGCTGCGGAAGCGACACGAGACGGTCTGGATATCGGCGGGCGTGACCCCCAGCGAACCATCGGGATCCACCAGGGGCAGGGAGTCGGCAAGGATCAGCACACCGCCACGGTCGACCACTCGCCGTGTCTTCGCGTAGTACAGCGGCACGATCGGGATGTTCTCGAGCTTGATGTAGGTCCAGACATCGAGTTCGGTCCAGTTCGACAGCGGGAACACCCTGACCGTCTGGCCGGGGTTGATACGGCTGTTGTACAGGTCCCAGAGCTCGGGCCGCTGGTTCTTCGGATCCCACTGACCGAACTGGTCCCTGAGCGAGAACACACGCTCCTTGGCCCGCGATTTCTCCTCGTCGCGCCGTGCTCCCCCGAAGGCCGCGTCGAAGCCGTTGACCCGTATCCCGTCAAGCAGCGCCTGCGTCTTGAGGTACGCACAACACTTGTCGTTGCCGAGGCGCGCGGGATGGCTCCCCTTGGTGATCCATGCCTCGTTGCGGTGCACAATCAGCCGTGCTCCGATGGCGCCGACAAACTCGTCGCGGAACGTGTACATCTCGGGGAACTTGAACCCCGTGTCGACGTGCATGAGCGGGAAGGGAATCGGTCCCGGGTGGAACGCCTTCTTCGCCAACCGCACCATCACCGAGGAGTCTTTCCCCACCGAATACAGCATGACCGGGTTCTGGAACTCAGCCGCCACCTCGCGCATGATGTGGATCGACTCTGACTCGAGCTGCCGGAGGTATGGAACTGAGTAGGCTGGCATGTACCACTGCTCTCACATGCGGCTGAACCGCGTTGTTGCCGAAGAAACGTCCCAAAATACGTCTGGAAGTGTTCGAGGGAGCTCAGCACCGGGCACGGATCGAGTCAGAGCGGTTCGACCATCTCGGCGCCGATACGCAGCGCGGCCCGTCCGAACGGCTCCACTTCGAGCACCAGCGAGCGCTGGTCCCGCACCACCGACACCACACCTTCGATGCCGCGGAGCGGGCCGCTGCGCACCCGCACGCGCTCGCCCGGTTCGAACCGCTCCACGAGCGGCTCGAGGACTGCCCCGGCCTCCAGTGCTTCGTAGATCTGCCCCAGTTGGTGCACGAACCGGGCCTGGTCGCGCACCTCGAGAACCGAAACAACCCGTCCGCCGGTGAAAATGTTGTGCGGTGTCTCCTGCGAGAAACTGATGTAGCCCGGGAACAGCGGCAGCACCGACTTGCGGAGTTTGTTGTTGTCGGCGCGTCGCACGGCTCTGGCGACCAGGGGGAGGTAGTATTCGATACCGTGGCGGACCAGGTCAAACGCAAACGCCTTCTCCTGCCGCGGCTTGAGTTTGGCAACCCACCAGCGCGCCTGTGCCTCGGACACAGGGCGGTCGGGGAACCGCGAGGGAGGGTTGTCGGAGAGCCGTTTCATGCACCGTACCGGG
>CAZJJT010000146.1:0-9493 GCA_964546395.1 uncultured Fibrobacterota bacterium | reverse complement strand
CACAGGGCCGACGTTGCTGCGTTCGTTGGGGGCCCTGGCGGCCGACACGCAGAGCGCCCCCTGCTGTGTTCGTTTGGGGGCCTGGCGGCCGCCCCGCGGGCAGCCGCCACCGCGCTTTCTGCTTCAACGCCGGCCCACAACGCCGGCGTTTCCGCGTCAATCGCTGGCCCAACAGCGGAAAGCGCCTGTTCGAAGTTGGAGGCGTGCCTGCCTTGTGCCTGCGCGCAACACCACCGTCCCTGTTGCGTAGTTCACCCACAATACGGACACATCTTCCCCCGTCGCAGAGAAACGTGTCTCAGGGAAACCCGGGGCGGTTCAGTCCCTATCCTCCCCCGGCAGTTGCATGCACCTGCCCCTGGCGCTTGACCACTGCAGCCAGCAGATGGGTCCCCATGTCCAGACAGCCGGGCTCGCGTGAAGCCTTGAGCTCCATCTGCAGCAGCTCATCCCAGCTGCCCTCATCGCGCGTGCACGCCGACAGGCGGTCGCCGTACGACGCGGAGACACTGTTAGAGGCAGACATGTCCAGAATATCAACCATGAATTCATTGAGGAACCTGCGCAGCTCTTCTGCCCGGAACAGATGAGCCCGCTGGTTGCATGCGGGAAACGTGTCAGGATGCAGGTCGCCTGTCTCGATGATAGAGGCATTCTGTCCAGCCGGTACGTTCAGGACACCCTGCAGCATCGCATGTACCGTCCCCCAGAGCGACATGACACTGAGCAGCACGGGGGCGCGCGGTTTCGCCACGCGCAGCAGCTCGGACATGGCTTCGCTTCGTCGCTCGAACACGTAGCTCAGCACGCCGCCATAGCACAGCACCGCATCGAATTCCCCGTCCGCACACATCGGGAGGCTGCAGACGTCCGCCTTCACCCAGTCCTCGACTGCCGACAGAAACCCGAGTTCCTTCGCCTTGATCCGGTTGGCGTCGAGTTGGCCCTGCGAAATATCGGCGACAGTGACCCGTGCCCCACGTTCGGCCAGAACTGCCGTAAACCGTCCCGGGCCCGCTCCCATCTCGAGCACGCGGTCACCTGCCTTGACATGTTTCTTGAGATAGTGCGTGTGGATGAACAGCTTGACCTGTTCCTCGGGGCTCTGGTCCCAACGCCCCCACTCACGCATGCCATACCCATCGTAGTGTGTCTCCACCCATGCGAGGTCGTAGCGCGGCGCGGCGTCTGCAGCGTTCATCGAGGCCTCCCGAACCGGTAGCAGATTCCCGCCCGGTATGTGAGCACTACGTAGCCGACGATGGGCACAACCACGCCACCTTGCCCAATGAACGCGAACCGCCATGCGTGGATCTCAAACCCAAGTCCAGCACCAACTCCCACATGGAGGTCCCTCGTCCCGATCGCAGACGTAAGAAGCGTGTCGGTTTGCGAACCGCTGCTGTCAATATGGATCCCTACGGTGTACTTCGTTCCTGTGCTGCGCCGGTAGTCCAGCGCCAACCCCGCGTAGCACGTACCAAAGAGCCATGTCGGTCCGGCAATCCGGCACTGCCAGTCTGCCTCAACTCGAATGTGGGTGTGCTCGTACCGCCGAAACACGTCCGGTCCAGAACTCCCCCAGTCTGTGCGAGCCACAGTGCTCTGCGTGGCCGAGGCCACCAGATCGGCACCGAAGCGTTGGCTTGGCCATGCCCTGAACACGATACCACCGACGCCTGGGTATGGTTCGCGGTACACAGGGCTGACCACCCCACCAAGCAAGAATGGATAGGACAGCCTGGTTGGCGGAGGCCGTACTTGTGCAACAGCAGTGTCGGCAGGCGGGTTCGCGTAGGCGACTGACACGGCACATGCCAGCGCTGCAAGAAACGCCGTCCTCACGGTCCCTCCTTTCCGAACCTAAGGTAGAGACCAAGGTTGAGATCTGGTCCTGTAGACCACCTGTCAAACGTGTACTCGTACCCTCCATACCAACCTGCTCCGAGGCACAAGGCGATTCGTCTCATGTAGAACTCGGCCTGCATGCCGATACCGGCAGTCACCTGAGAACCTGCCCTCTGCTCCATCCAGTATCGTGTGCCAGTAGTGTCACCGAATGAATCCAACCGAACCACGCGTTCGGGCGGCAGATAGTCGTAGGTCGGAGCGTGAGCAACACCGCCGTAGAGTTGTGTGCTGACAAACGGAGCCCGGGCCACTTCCCTGAACGTCACGATACCAAACACGGGCATGGAGGAGGATGTCGATACTATGGGAGCAGCGCGCAATTCCAGCGCCCAACGGTTTCCCACTTGGCGGCGGTAGGAGCCGCCGATGCCGGTGCCGAGCGAAGCCGCCAGCCCAGCGTAGTTGCGGTACCTCGAGGCGGTCACGCTTCTGTACGTGGAAGTCGTTGCACGCTCAACAGCCACAGCGGTTGTGCACACATCGGAACTGTCGGCGAACACACAGCCGGACAACGTGCCGGCCACCAAGACGAAGCCTGCTGCGCCAAGTCCCTTCGGCCCACGGTCAGCAGCATACGCATAGTGCCATCTGCCAATCATCATTCCCCCTCCGGCAGGACCACCACCCCGGCGATACGGCATTCCGCTCCGAAGCAGTCTCCGGGGTCTCGCGCGGGGTCTGGACGATACCCGCATCGCCCAGCACGATCTCGAACGGGACACCATCCCTCACATCGGGCAGTCGCTCGATGACCAGGATCCGAGGAGCACAGCAGAGCGTCGACAGCGCCACAAGGTTGTGCGCGACCAGCAACACGTGCGCCCTGTTGCCCACAGCATGCTCCTGTAGGGAAGTTGCGGGTATCCAGTGTCAATATAGCATTTCCAGCCGCGGCCTCTACAGCGGGAGCGTTGCGGGGGTGCGGCGCCGACGGCGCGGGCGTGTATTTTCCGGATACGAATCATCCTCTTCGCCAGGAAGGGAGGGACCTGTGGAGCCGAAAGATATCCCTGGAATTTCTCAGCTGACTACACCCGAGAAGATCATACTCATCGAGGACCTTTGGGATGAGGTCCGGGCCGACGACGCGAGTGTTTCGGTGCCGGAAAGTCACAAACATGAACTCGACCGGAGGGCGCGCAACCACCGGGACAACCCGGGCAGGTTGCTGTCACTGGGCGAACTCCAGGCAAGGGTCAGCAGTAGGAAGTGATATACTCGCTCCGTTTTCTGCCCGAGGACGAAGACGATGTTGTCGCGGGCTACCAGTGGTACGAGTCAAAAGCTGCCGGACTCGGAGAGGAGTTCCTGAGGCTCTTCTACGCCTCCTCAAGCGACATCCCAAGGAACCCCCTTATCTACAGAGCGGTGTACAGGGATTTCCGACGTCGACTCCTGCGCCGCTTCCCGTACGCCATCTACTTCAGGCTTGAATCCGATTGCGTTGTCATCGCGGGGGTGTTCCACTGTGCCCGTGCCCCGCAGGCGATTGGTCAGTCGCTTGGCGAGCGGACGCAGGGGAAGGCAGACCAATCCCCACCGACGGTCCCCCCCAGCGCACGCTGAACACCACGACCGCACCCGGGGGGTACCTGGCGAAGCACCCAACGGCAGGTCATTCATCGCGGGGTCCGTGACCGCCCGTGTCAGTACCACCTACTTCGTCACCGCACGCCACACAAGCTCCAGCACAAGGAACAGCGCGAGAGTCAGCAGCAGTACACTGTCCACCAGCACGGCCAGCCAGAAGTGGGCAGCGAACGAGAGACGGTATCCCACACTGCCTCCGATGATCACGGCCAGCAGGAGGATGAGCGCGTTGAAGACCATAGTCAGCCAGAGGATGGTCTTCACCTGGTCCCAGGTGCGCTGAGGGCGGCGTTCCGTTGATGCCTCACAGGGGTGATGTGTTGATGGGTCAGGGACAAAAGTAGTTTCCTCCACTCAGCAGCCACAAAGGAGCACGCACGCCATGCCATTCGCGAAAGATTTCATGTGGGGAGCGGCAACCGCGGCATACCAGATCGAGGGCGCGTGGAACGAGGACGGGAAGGGCGAGAGTATCTGGGACCGTCACTGCCACAAGCCCGGCACCAGGGAAACCGGGGATGTCGCGTGCGACCACTACCACCGATACCGTGAGGATGTCGCCCTGATGGCGCGGATGGGGCTGAAGGCCTACCGGTTCTCGATCTCGTGGCCGCGGATACTGCCGGAAGGCGCGGGGAGAGTGGAGCAACGCGGCGTGGATTTCTACAAGCGGCTTGCGGACGAACTGCTGGCGCAGGGGATCACCCCGTTTGCCACCCTGTTCCACTGGGACCTTCCCGTGGCGCTCTGGGACAGGCACCAGGGATTCATGAGCCGCGAGACCGCCAAGCGGTTCGCCGACTATGCCGACGTGGTGTTTCGTGCCCTCGGCGACCGGGTCAGCAACTGGATCACTCACAACGAACCCCGTGTGCACGTGTCGACCTACGTGGGCAAAGGCGGCTGTCTGGGGCTGGGAGGCGGACAGCGTGCAGGGATTGTCGCCGAACACCACATCCTCCTCAGCCATGCGTTGGCGGTGCAGGCGTTCCGTGCCGGCGGATACAAGGGACAGATCGGCATCACGCTCTCGATGGGTGCAGCCGAGCCCCTCGGCGACTCGAAGGCGGACGAGCAGGCAGTGCAGCGCGCGGTGGAGCATGACGTGTACTGGAATCTCGAGGCGATATACGGCGGGATGTACCCCGCGGCACTGGTCGAGCGCGCCGAAGTCACCGACATGCTTCCCGAGGGATGGAAGGAGGACTGCAGCGTGGTGAAGGCGGCCGGGAGTGATTTCATCGGGGTGAACCACTACCGGATCAACTGGGCTGAGGCCGACGAGATATCACCATTCGGCTACCATTTCGTGTATGACACGCGTGTCCCGGCTGCCGAGACCACGGGGATCGGCTGGCCGATAGTGCCGGAGGGGATGTACCGCACACTCATGCTGCTGAAGCAGCGCTACGGCAACACGCCGGTCTATGTCACCGAGAACGGCTACGCCGACAGCATCCCGTATGCTGGTCCTCCCAACCCTCATGACCCTGAGCGTATCGATTTCCTCAAGCGCTACATGGGCCAGGCCAGGCGCGCAGTCGACGATGGCGTGAACCTCAAAGGGTACTTCGTGTGGTCGCTGCTCGACAACTTCGAGTGGGGCCACTATGACCCGCGGTTCGGGCTGATCGCGGTTGACTATGCGACGCAGGCACGGGAGCTGAAAGACTCGGCGAAGTGGTATGCGGGGGTGATTCAGGACAACGGGGGAGATAGTATGTAGGACACAGTGTATGGGGTACAACAGTGGGTCTGCCTTCTGTGTCCTGTCTCCTACCTCCTATATTCTGCTTCTATGAACCGCTCCTCCCTTTCCCGCCTTCACGAACTCGACCGCATGATCCGGCTCGGCACGCTCGAGTCGGCCGACCAGGCCGCACGCTCGTTCGA
This sequence comes from uncultured Fibrobacterota bacterium, assembly GCA_964546395.1. Lineage (GTDB taxonomy): Bacteria > Fibrobacterota > Chitinivibrionia > Chitinivibrionales > CAZJJT01 > CAZJJT01. The sequence goes on along the minus strand of CAZJJT010000146.1, from coordinate 4,099 downwards.
GACTTCGCGGCGCACGATCGAACGCGACCTCGACCAGCTTCGCCGGCTCGGGGCGCACCTGACGTACAACCGAACGCGGGGATGCTACGAGTACGCCGGCAAACCACTGACGCTTACCGCGCAGTGGCTCAACGAGCGCGAACTGGCGGTGATCCTGATTGCCGAGCGTGCGTTGCGCGTGTTCACCGATGCCTGGTCCAGCGAGCAGATCCACCCGGTGTTCAACAAGCTGCTCGACCCGATCCGCCACGACCGCGACACCATCGCCTACATCGCCGAACTCTGCAGCTGCGTACATTTCCATCGCCCGGTCGAGCCCGGCCGCAGCCTGCGGCAGGAGTTCTCGGTGGTACTCGACGCGATCATGGCACGCAAGCGTGTCTCGACGCACTACGCCCCTCCCGGCACACGTGACCGTGATCGCCGCGAGATCGAACCTTACGCGCTGGTGAACAACGGCGGCGACTGGTATGTCATCGGCTTCTGCCGCCGTCACCACGATATCCGCACCTTCGTGCTTGCCCACATGAGCGAACCCGCCGCGGTGGAGCACTTCTTCAGTATCCCCGCGGGGTTCAAGGTCGAAGAGTACCTCTCACAGGGATTCGGTCGCATGCGCGGTGTGACGGCGCGGCGTGTCTCGCTGCGCATCCGCGAACCTGCCAGCGGGTGGGTCGGCCGAAGCAGGTGGCATCCCACCCAGAAAACGTCACGGACCGCTGATGGGGCGCTGCGGCTCAGGATGAGCTGTCCGGTCACCGAGTCGCTGGTCCGCTGGGTGCTGCAGATGGGAGAGTGCGTGACGGTTGAGGCGCCCGAAGAGCTGCGTGTCGCGGTGGTGGCCAAGGCGGAAGCCACGGTGAGGAACAACCGACGCGGCACGTAGTGGGAGCTGATAAGAGTGTAGATTTGCAGCGTGGTACCTGGGAACCCAATGACCGAGCTTCAACGGCTCTCGCAATTGTTTTCATCCGGCAAGCTGGTTCGCCCCGGCACCGGTACCACGTTCGTGGATGTGGTGCAGGCGCTGCTGAAGCTGTCGGGCGGGCAGCGCGTGAAGCAGACGGGGACGGTCGAGACGCTCTGTCGACTCATCGGGCCGAGCGAGCACTACGTGCTGATACTCGTGGACGGGCTCGGACAGCGGATGCTCGAGCGGCACTGCCCCGAGGGGTTCCTCGCCGCCAACCGCAAGGCGACGCTGAGCTCCGTGTTTCCCTCCACCACGGCCGCGGCGCTCACCACACTCGCCACCGGCGCCTGGCCCGCCCGCCATGCGGCACTCGGCTGGTGGCTTCGATTGACAAAGCAGAACCGCTCAATCGTGACGCTGCCGTTTGTGGAGCGGGGCACCGGTACCGCCATGGAACAACTGAACGTGACGATCGAGCAGGCCCTGCCCCTGCGGCCGGTGTGGGGACGGTTGCGGCGCGACGTGTGCTCGGTGGTGCCGCATGAGCTCATCGGCAGCGCGTACAGCACCTACGCCAGCGGCGGAACCACCCGCATCGGCTACGATCGCCTTACCAGCGGTATCCGCCGGGTGGTGAGCCGGGTGCGCAGCCAGCTCACGCCCTCGCTTACCTACCTCTACCTGCCCCACCTCGACAGCCTGATGCACGGCGAGGGGCCCTCGGCGGGAAGGACCGCAATACTGCTCCGCGAGCTGGACACGCTCCTCGGCGACATGACCGCCCATATCTCCGGCCAGGCGCGGGTACTCATTACCGCCGACCACGGACAGCTGGATATCCCCCCCGGGCGCACGTACTGTCTTCCCGAGAACGACCCGCTGGCCGCCTGCCTCGTTTGCCAGCCCACCGGCGAGCCGCGCGTGCCGTTCTTCCATGTCACGCACGGCCGGGAGGAAGAGTTCCGCAAGCGGTTCTGCGCGCGGTTCGCCGAGGACTTCGCACTGCTCAGCCCCGCCGACATGCAGCGTCTGCACCTGTTCGGGCCTGGTCCGCTCGGTCGGGTGTCACTCCCCCGCCTGGGGACCTACGCGGGCATCCCGCTGCGCAACGCCAAGTTCCACGTGCAGCCGGCGGGTGACAGCGTTCACCAGCGGGGCGCGCACGGCGGACTGTCGCCCGAAGAGATGCTGGTGCCGCTGGTGGTGGCGTAGGTGAAGGCGAGAAATACGAAGGGCAATGGGAGAAGCCAAAGCTGAGAGCCGAGGAGGAGAGGACATGCATGTACGCGGTGTAGGGTCTCACACGTTCAATGCTCTGCCACCTGCAGTCTGTCGTCTGGTGCTCTGGTGCGGTCTGCTATCCCTGCAGGCTGTCGCACAGCAGGCGCCCGCGTGCGAGGACGGTGGCGGGGACTGGGCGCCGCCACCCGCGGAAGAGTTGACAGCGGAGGCACGTGCGACGATACAAGCCGAACTCGACCAGACGATCGACTCGCTGGAAGCGGCCGGGGTGTTTGCCCGCTACCGGGCTCTGCACAAGACCCAGGCGGTGGCGTTCGAGTGGCCGATCGCGTGCGAGAGCGCGGAGGGCGTCTACGGCTGCCACGCCATCTCCAACTACGTTGACCACGACACCACCCCCGGTGTCGACATGGATTTCATGGGCGGGACAATCTCCTACGACGGGCACAAGGGGACCGATTTCTGGACGTACCCGTTCGCGTGGTACCAGATGGACCACGGCACGGCACGCGTCGTCGCCGCGGCACCAGGGGTGATCACCGGCAAGCGTGACGGCAACTTCGACCGGAGCTGCGCGACGTCGGGCGGGCAGTGGAACGCGGTGTACATCCGCCACGCCGACAACACCGTCGCCTGGTACGGCCACTTCAAAGACTCGACAGTCACCAGCAAAGCTGTGGGCGACACGGTGCAGACCGGCGAGTACCTGGGCGTGGTAGGCAGTTCGGGCAACTCCACCGGTCCCCACCTTCACTTTGAGGTCCACGACGCCTCCGGTGATGTCATCGACCCGTGGGCCGGCCCCGAGAATCCCACCACCGCGGTGTCGTGGTGGCGCGAGCAGCGGCCGTACCTCGACGCCGGTGTGAACCGCCTGATGAGCCACTCGACAGTGCCAGTGTGGCCCGCCTGCCCGGGCCAGGAGGAGCTCAACAGCCGCAACGCGTTCATGCCCGGCGACAGCCTCTACTGTATCATGTACATCCGCCACCCGATCAACTCGCTCACGGCCCAGTGCCGCGTGCGCCTCCCCGACTCGTCGGTCTGGAGTTCCTGGACCTACACACACGCATCCACGTACTCGATCAGCACCTGGCGCTACCGCCGGTTCCGTATCCCCGCGACGGCACAGGAGGGTGTCTGGACCTTCGAGGTCGACTACGACTCGCTGCACTTCCTGCATGCGTTCACTGTGGGGACCGTCGCAACGAGCACGCCGGCTGCCGCGCCCCGCACAGTGCACGGCACCCCTGTGCACTCACCAGGCACGCGGTTCTACGACCTGCGCGGAAGGCGCTGCAGTACGCTACCCCCGCGACAAGCCGTGTCGATAGCAGCCGACGGCAGTCGGATGCTGCTGTTCATTCGGGTTCGGTGACTTGCTGAGAAACCACCAAGAAAAAACTACTCAGTTGGTCGCAGCATCAAGCAACCCGTCAACCGCTTCGTTGCGGAGCCGGTCGAGGGCGCGGTCGCGAAGCTGGCGAACACGTTCGCGTGTGATCCCCAGGCGCCGGCCGGCCTCGTCGAGAGTCAACTCCGGCTCGCCAGCCAGACCGAAATACAGACGAATCACTTCGCGCTCGCGCTCGCCCAGGATATCGAGGCTCTGCTCGAGCGCCGCCTTGAACGAGTCCTCGGCGATCTCGGTCTCCGGAGAGTAGCTCTCGTCGGCCTCCAGCGTGTCCATCACGCTGTGCCGCCCGTCGTTGAGAATCGGGTGGTCAAGCGACATGTGCGACTGCGCAACCTGCGTGAGCCCCAGCACCACGTCCTCACGCATCTTCCCCTCACGCGCAATCTCGCGCGTTTCGGGCGTGCGACCGTGACGCTGCTCGAGACGCTCGCGAACCTTGCCGACCTGGTAGATAATCCCAACCCGGTTGAGCGGCACTTTCATGAGGCGCGACTGGCGAGCCAGGGCCTGAAGAATCGCCTGGCGGA
>CAZJJT010000145.1:0-9519 GCA_964546395.1 uncultured Fibrobacterota bacterium | reverse complement strand
CAACGAAGATCGTGTTGAAGATGTAGTGTCTGACGATGGTCCAGGCGACCACCCAGTTCTCCCAGTGAAACGGCCCCTCGGGCGTCCACGGGTTGGCGAGGAACTGGCTGTTGTTCTTGAGACTGATGTTGAGCATGATGTAAAGCGGGAAGAACGCGAACAGCAGCACCACCCAGACAAACGCGTGCTTGCCGGCCTCGGCGCCGAGAGATGCCCGTTTCATGCCACGCCCCTACTTCTCCACCCTGACATAGCGGTTGTTGATCTCGGTCAGGATGAGGATGAAGACGAAGAGGATCAGTCCGATGCAGCAGGCGAAGCCGGCGCGTCCCGTTTCGAACGCGTTGCGGAACATGTAGAGCCCGGGCACCATTGCCACCCCGTTGGGGCCGCCCGAAGTGCCGAACAGCACGTAGATCAGCCCGTAGCTCTGCAGCGTGCTGATTATCATGAGTACGAGGTTCAGTCGAACCTGCGTGAGAATGAGCGGCAACTCGATGTAGAGGAACTTCTTGAACCACCCGATACCGTCGATATCAGCCGCTTCGTACACCGACTCTTCAATGGACTGCAGGCCGGCCAGGTAGAGCAGCACGCCCACAACGCCCACCCAGGGGAAGCCCCAGAAGATGAGCGCCGGTACCACCAGGCTCGCGTCACCGAGCCACACCGGGTTGGTGCCGGCCATGAATATCCCCCAGCCGAACAGCGTGTCAACATGCTGCAGCAGTCCCATTACGCCGGTGAGCTCGAGCACCCTGTTGAGGATGCCGGCTGAGGGGTCATAGAAGAACTTCCAGATGAGCAATCCCACCATCCAGGGGATGATCATCGGTACCACAAACAGCACCTTGTACACGTAGGCAGCCTTGACGTTGCGCAGGCGGTGGATCACCACGGCGGTGATAATCGAGGGCACCATCTTGATAAGATTGGCGGCGATCAGGATGAACACGAGCAGAAACCCCCAGTGAAGCACGGGGTCGCGGAACGCTTCACGGAAGTTGCTCACCCCCACGAACTCGTTGACAAAATCGCCGTTCCACCGGAAGAAGGCGTGGTAGAACGCGCTGGCGGCCGGGTAGTAGGCAAACAGGGCCAGCAGCGCCATGCTCGGGACCACGAGCAGGTAGAGGTACCAGTACGTCCCCAGTTTCGAAAACGGTATCTGCTTGGCGTTGCCCGCCATGTTCAGTGTAGCCTTTCGTAACGGTAGATCTTCTCGAAGTCGCGGTATGCCGGTGCCAGGGCCATCGCCCGAGCATGTGCCGTGGGCTGCGTGACCGCGAGTTCGTGCACCCGCCGTCCCACGTTGACCATGTCGACGGTGCGGCCGGCAACCGACGAGGCGGCCGCAGCAAGTTTCTCGCGGTTGACCGCCCGTTCGGTGCTGTCAGCGGCGAACATCACGGCGGCCGCGAATACCGAGCGCGCATGGCTGGTCGGCAGATGCTCCTCTTCGAGTTCGCGCACCGTCTGCACCACATCCGCCATCCCGTCAACCACGAACCGCTTCTCGACCGCGTCGATGAACTCGTCGTAGGTAGTGGTCCCGGAGATGAACCCCCAGTAGGCCTGCAGGTCGGTGGCACCCGTCTTGCTCCACTTGGTGCCCGCTACCGTGACCGGTTGCCAGAGCGCCGGCACTCCTTCGGTCACGGGCAGAAACGGTTTCATGAACGCAACGACTTCGGTGTTGCGTATGGCGGGGATCCACCCCATGATCTCGTTGACCTTCTCGTTGATTTCCTTGCTGCTGATGAACTTCAGGAACAGCAGCGCTTCATCGGGGTGCTTGCTTGTGCGCGCCAGTCCAAAGCTCACGCCGGTCCGGTTCTCTTCCGCCAACTGTCCATCAACATACCGCCCGTACACCGGGTCACTCGTGTCGGGGATCGGGAACCGCATCACTCCGATCTCAAACCCGTTGTCCTGTGCCTGCAGCCGCATGCTCTGGAAGTCCCACGACCCCGAGCTGATCATCAGCGAGCGCTGCTGCGCAAACGAGAACCCCGCCTCCTGCCGATCGGTGGCCATGAAACCCGGCTGGTAGTACTGCGCGAGGTCGTAGTGGACCATCTCCGAGGCCCGTATCTGCTCGTCACGAAAATCGATATCCCCGTTGACATACGCGATATACTTCTCCGTTGTGCGCGCCGAGACGTCGAAGCGCGTGTCGAACACGGTCCACAGCAGATCGGCGAGCAGTGCGTCGGAGTAGATGTCGCGCATGTAATCGGCCTGGTAGGACGACCCGGCTATGGGGAACACGGGGCCCTCCGCACCAAGGCTGTCGGAGTACTCCCTCACGCGGTCGCATACCGCAAGCAGTTCGCGGAACGTTTCGGGCGGCCGGTCGTGTCCCATGATCCGGCGGTACAGCGTTCTGTTGTAGAACATCCGCACCGTGTGGTTGTTCAGCCCGATCATGTAGTACTCCTGATCGCCGGGCTGTATCGAGGAAGCAAGTGCGTCCTTGTACGTGTAGATCCAGGGCGTCTCAGCCAGGTCGGTCCCGGCGTTGAACTCGTTGGGCTCGAACAGCGGCCGGGTGAGCGAGTAGTAGTAGCGCGGCACTGCCGTCGTACTGACATCGAGCCCGCGCTGAATGATGTCGGGAGCGGTGCCGCCGATGAGCTGGGTCTGAACGAATTGCTTGTAGGCGCGGAAGTAGATGGGCAGCTGGATCACGTGAACGTCGGGGTAGCGCTTCTCGAACTCGCGTATGGCATAGTCGATTCCCTCACGGAACCCGCTCTCCAACTGCCAGTGGCAGACCCTGATCACCTTCCGCTCGGTCCACTCTTCACGTGTTTTCGTGCGGACCATGTTCCAGATGGCGCCGGCGTATGCCGCCACCACGAGCGTCAGTCCGATGAAACTGACGATGCCGGAGCGCACGCCTTGCTCATCGCGCGGCCTCATCCGGCCCCCCTTCGAGCTGCCCGATGCGCTGTTCGACGAAATACCGGCGCGTATCGGCAGGGATCTCGCTCACGAACCGGCGGTAGTACACAAGCGCACCCGTCGTGTCCGCGAGCCGCTTCTCCGACATGCGTGCCGCCTGCAGCAGCATCGTCGCCCGGGTGTCGTCGGTCTGGCCGCCGGCGTCGAGCGCCGCAGCCAGGTGTGTGACCGATTCGCGGTACGCCCCGGCCTCCATCGCAAGACCGCCCGCCAACTGATGCAGCGCAGCATCGAGCGGCGTCGCTCCCAGCGAGTCATCCATGCGCGCGAGATACGCGCGCGCGGCGGCAACCGTTTCGGCCGTGGGCGTCCGGACCATGAGGCACGCTTGGTCAAGGACCGCTTCACCGGCCACGACAAGGTCCTCCCCGGCGATTGCGGCGGCAAACTCCATCCGCGCGGTGGCAGTGTCGGGCGGATCGAGGTCGGCGCAAGCGCGCGCGGCACAGAGATGGAGGCGGGGTGCCAGGGCGTGCGCTTCGCCGACGATCGCGAGCTGTTCGCGGTACTCTTCGAGCGCCCTGTCGGGCCGCGCCCCGGGCATGCGGTAGTGATCGACCAACGCGAGGCCGAAGCGCGCCTGCACGGCGGAGTCCGCTGACCCCGCGTGTTCACCAAGCACCTCCCGAAACAGGGCCTCCGCCCGTGGCCAGTTCTGGAAACGGTACTCTATCCAGGCGCTGTCGAGGCCACCCGCGTGGAGCACGGCAGCACACAGCAACACGAGTGTCGGTGAGGTCCTCATCGGTACTCCCGGTCTCAGGCCAGCGCATCCTCTGCTTGTACGAGGGTTGTGACAAATTCCCCGGCAGTGTGTGCGTCCAGCAGCGACCCGCGCGTGCGTTCCTCGCTGAGTATCTTCGAAAGCCGGCTCAGTATTTCGGCATGCTCGGCTACCGTGTTGTTCGGCGACACCATCATGAAGACCAACCGCACCGGCTGCCCGTCAATCGCGTCGTACTCGACAGGTTCGGCCGTACGAGCGGCAACCATGCAGGCACGCTCCAGCGCGTCAATACGGCAGTGCGGGATCGCGATGCCCAGACCGATACCGGTTGACACCTGCGCTTCACGCTCGAGCATGCGTTGCAGTACCATGTCGGGAGTGGCGATGCCGCATGAAGAAGCCAGGAACCGCGATACCAGGCCCAGCAGGGAGGTCTTGTCCTCCGCGTGAATGTCAAGCACGACCTGCTGTTTCTGCAGGATATCCTGGATGCGGGTCACACACCACCCCTCCGGATCAGGTGTCGCTTTCGGAGCCAGTGCCGCGCGGACGCCTGCGCTCCAGCGCCACGCATACGCGTCCGACGAAATACAGGGCGAAGCCGGCGATACCGATACTGATTCCTACCACCCGTAGCGTGCCCATGCGGTGACGAGGTTCCATCATGATGAACACGCCGGTGAGCGCCAGCGCCATCCCCACGCCCATGAACCAGTAACCGTGGCTGATCATGAACTCGAGTACTTTCTTCACGGCAACGCTCCCAGGCAAGAAGGCGGCACGAAAATACTCACCGTCAGTCGTCCTGCGTCCGGCAATCGCCGCCCGAACGCTCCGTTGCGGGTGCTGCCGGTCGCACGAGTTTGCGCCACTGATCCTCACGTACCGCCGCCAGCTGTTCCAGCAGTCGCGCCAGCTCCTTCTCGTCCTGCGCGCGTACCGTTACTTCCAGGCCATCCCGTTCGAATGCCTCCGGCGCGGTGAACGTCACGCGCCGCGGGTTGGGGTTCACCCGTCGGGCCGTTCGCTCCCACTCTGCTCGCATCGCGCAGAGACGGGGGAAGCGGCGGACCCTGAGCGTGTCGTGCAGTCTCTGTACGACCTGGGGCGCATTTGCCTTGTCGTGCGCAACCACCGCCTGCGCTTCCGCGCACGCGAGGACCTGCGACACCGTTGCGTTCTCACGACAGGCTATCTCGGGGAGCCACTCGATGAGTTCACGCTGCCGCTGCATCGTGAAACGGGCCGTGCCGAACAGGCGTGCGATTGCGGCCTGTGCGTCCGGCTCGAGCCGGGCAAATGCACCTGCGTGTGCAGGGTGGAGTGCGCCGCAGTCGAGCAGCGCCTTGACTGATGCCGCGGGAAGAGTGCTCACGGAGGGACCGGCTGCGGGCCGTTACTTGCTCTTCTCTTCCTGCTCTTTGCGATACTGCTCGTCGAGTTCGATGCACCGCTTGACGAAGGCGTCCCACGAAGCCTGGCGCGGGTCGGTCTCGAACTCCTCCTGGGCGAACTTCCCATCAGGGCGCACCGAGATCTTCTGCCCGGCTACAATTGACCGCCACTGCTCGAGCGGGACCTCAAACGGTCCGGGGATCTCCTCCGGCGGAGGTACCTCGGTTGGCTCGCCCGGCGGGGCGACCTTCTTCTCTTTCTCGAGGCGTTTCTTCAGTTCGCCCGACGGGCCTACGTCCACCTTGCCCTCGAATACGCTCACGCTTGTGGAGGAGTCCTGCCCCGTTTCCATGTGGAACACCGTGCCGCGAATCGCCGCGACCGCGGTGGGAGACGACAACTCGAAACTCCTGCCCTTGGCGATCTTCTGCATGTTCACCCAAACGCCGCCAAGCGGGTTCTCTGCCTTCACCGCCTTGTCCGTAGCAGACGCCAGGACCAGCTTGGTGTTCTCGTTCATGCGCAGCACCGTCCCGTCGGTGTAGCGTACTTCGACGAAACTCTCTTCGCGGGTGTATATCTGGTCCCCCTTGCGCAGCGGCATCTTCGGCTTGGCGTCACGCCAGTCGGGCCCGGCCTCGGGCAGCACGCTGGCCTTGCCTTCGATCGTGGCGATTGAGGCGATCGGCTTACCGGCAGCCAGTATGCCTGACACCGCCCACATCAGAACGACTACGGCAACTCGACTGAGGCGTGACATGTGCACTCTCCTTCCGGAACAGATGGCCGCAGCCAGCATCAACCGCTACCCCACGCCCGGTCCGAAGTGCCCTCGATCCCGCGGACCTTGAGCGCGAAGTCATCCGGGTTGCTCGCCGCTTCCATGGCGACTTCGTAGGATATCTTCTTCTCGCGGAACAAACTCAGCAGCGACTGGTCAAACGAACGCGACCCGTACGTGGTGAACCCTTCGCGGACAGCAGGAAGAATCATGTGGTACTTCTCCTGGTCGAGAAGGTACTCCTGTATCGTTGCGGTGTTGATCAGGATCTCGCTGGCGGGAATCCGGCCCGTCACGTCGCACCGCGGCAGCAGGCGGATGCAGGTAATCGACACGAGTACGCTCGATAACACAAGCCGGGCCTGGTCATGCTGGTGCGGCGGGAAGAACGAGATGATGCGGTTGATGGTTTCCACGCAGTTGAGCGTGTGCAGCGTGCTCATCACCAGGTGCCCGGTGTCCGCCGCGCTCAGGGCGATTTCCATCGTTTCCTTGTCACGGATTTCGCCGATGAGGATGATGTCGGGGTCCTGGCGGAAGCACCCGCGGAGCGCTCGCTCAAACGAGTCGGAGTCGAGACCGATTTCGCGCTGCGCGATGGTGCCCTTGTCGTCCTTGAACAGGAACTCGATCGGGTCTTCGATCGTGACGACGTTTACCGGTTTGGTGTGGTTGATGTAGTTGATAAGTGACGCCAGCAGGGTCGACTTGCCACTGCCGGTTGTGCCGGTCACCAGGATCAGTCCGCGTTCCTTGAGCGCCACGTTCAGCAGCACGTCCGGCATGTTCAGCGTCTCGAACGGCGGCACTTCCGCCTTGGTGGCCCGGATCGCAAATGCCATGTTGCCACGCTGGTAGAACCCGTTGACACGGAACCGCCCGACATTGGGCACACTGGCGGCGAAATCGTACTCATGCTCGGCACGGAATGCACTGATCTGGCGCTCGTGCATGATCTCGGTGGCGAAATGCTCGAGGTCCTGCGGGGTCAGCGGCGCCATCTGCGCCTTCATCAACTCCCCGTGAAGCCTGAAGACCGCGGGGGAGCCGGCCCGCAGATGCAGGTCGGAGCACTCGCGATCGACCATCGCCTTCAGCATTGGTATGATCGAAATCACGCTCACACTTCCATGAGATTCCGTGGAAACCGGCTCAACACCCGGCGGCCCGAACCGACCGGTACCACGATGTCTTCGATGCGCACTCCGCCGAAAGATCGAATATAGATTCCCGGCTCCACGGTCACAACCGAGTACTCGGCGAGCCGCGAAGTGCTGCGAGAGGCAAGGCGGGGCGCCTCGTGGATGCGGTAGCCGACGCCGTGGCCGGTTGCGTGGCCGAACTCCTTGCCGTATCCCGCCGCGGTTATCTCTTCACGTGCCAGCCGGTCGATTTCCCGTGCCGCCACGTTGGGCGCCACCGCCCGGCAGGCCCGCTGCTGGGCGTGGAGCACGGTTCCGTACACGTCCCGCTGCCTGGCACTCGCCCGCCCCTTCACCACTGTCCGTGTCATGTCGGAACGCATTCCCTGGAGCGAACACCCGAAATCGAACAGCACGAAATCGCCCGAGCGAAGGCGACACGACGACGGTGTGCCGTGGGGGAGGGCGGTGCGCCGACCGAACAGCACGATCGTGTCGAACGCGGGACCTTCAGACCCCTGTTTGCGGCACTCCTCCTCGAGCACGTCGCGCACCCGCTTCTCGCTCACGCCCGTTCGCAGGTGGGGCAGGGTACGGTGCAACGCCGTGTCGGCCATCCGCGCGCAGCGCGCAATCAGCCGGCGCTCGCCCGGGCTCTTCACTGTCGACACCACGTCCGACAGTTCGGGCACCCGTACGAAACGCACGTCTGGGAGCGCCCGTTCGAGCCCGGCGAACTGCTCGAGCGTGAGCGCGTTCGACTGTATGCCGAGAACACTGCCGGCCGGCACCAGGTCGTGGAGGAATGAAAGGTCGCTCTCGGTCACAAGACACAGGTGCCACGGTCTGTGGTGGCGGCAGAATGCATGGGCAGCAGCCTCGTACCGGAAATCGGTGCAGAGCCGTGCCACGTGTGGTCCGAGCAGAAGAGACACGTTCGAGGAGGCAAATCCCGATGCGTAGCGGCAGTCGATCGTGTCACTGATCAACAGGTGCGTGCATTCGCGCCGACGCATGAGCTGTCGCAGCCGGCGGATGCGCGACGCGTGCGTGTCTGACACGGGGGCCATGAGCCGAGTGTCCGGGAGTTAGGAGGACGAGCGCCGCCCCTTCGTGCGGCTGTGGCGTTCGCGCATTTCCTTCTTGATCTTCACGCCTTTCAGCGAGCGACGGCCCGGTGCGGCGCGCGAGCGGCCCGTGCGCGCACCGCGTGCGCGCGGCGCTTTCGGCGTGGCCGGCTTCTCCGCCTGCGGCTCCCTCCGTCGCGGGGCGGGAGGCGGCGGCGGTGGCGGGGCCCCGGTGTCACCCATGCTCTTGCGGATCTCCTCGATGCGCTTGGTCAGACGAGGGTTTTCGGGGTGCAGTTCGGCCAGGCGCTCATAGATGCGGATGGCGAGGCCGGGCTGGCCCTGGTGGTAGTAGATATCGGCCAGGGTCGGTGTCAGCACGTGATCGGGTATCGATGCGAGCTGGTCTTCCTGCGATTCCTCGCCCTGCTGCTCCGGTGTCTTCTGCTCCTGCGTCGGCTGTTCCTTGCCATCCTCGGGTGTCTGCCGGGCCTCATCGAGCTCCGCCGGCGTCATCACCTCAGTCTGGTCGCGATGGATGATCCGCCTCATGGCCTCGACGTCCATCGTGACCGTGTCTTCGTAATCGCCAAGGGCCTTGGCGCGTTCGACTTCCAAGCTGGCCGTGTCACCCCTGCGTTCGATCCGCAGTTCCACGCGCGGCTCTCCAGCCTCCTTGTCGGACTCCGGCGGCGCGGGCTGCTCCTGTTCGCCTTCCTGCGTCGCGTCCTCCTCCCACACCACGTCCGCGGCGGGCAGCGTTTCATCGGCGACAACCGCAAGCGTGTCGGCCTCTTCTTCAACAGGCTCGAACAACGGTATTGTCTGCTCCATGTCGTCTTCTATATCAAGCGACTCCGGCTGTTCGACGACCGTGTCCGCCACCGGCTGTTCGGCGCCCGAGAGCAGTTCGTGTACGTCGATCCCGCCCTCATCGCCGATGGTCTCGGCGACAAAGGGGTCCCGCGCAGGAATATCGGCAAGCGTGTCTTCGGCCGGCAGGCCCGAGACCGTTTCGACCACGGCATCCTGCTCCGAGTGCTGTGGCGGCGGCGTGGCAATGGTCTCCGCGGTTTCGTCGGCAACGTCCTGCACGTCATCCAGGAATACCTCGCTGGTGTCCACCATGCTCAACGTGTCTTCGACTTCGGCGGTGGCGGCGAGCTGCATCTCGTCTGGCTCATCGGTGGTGAGCTTCCTGATGTCGTCGCGCGAGAACTCGACCGTGCTCGCACGGCTTACCTGTTCGCTAAGCTCATCTTCGGCTTCCTTGGTTGCCTTCTTGGGGTCTTCGAACCGCTCGAGGTCCTGCTGGATCGCGTCGGACAGCCCGAGGTTGTCGAGCGCCGAGGGCCGCAGTTCGGCGGAGATGTGCCGGACCGATTGGATCGCGGCGTCGGCCGCCTCGCTCAGATAGCCCAGCCGCTCCAGCCAGTTGGG